>JBFLWB010000017.1 GCA_040758155.1 Thermodesulfobacteriota bacterium | reverse complement strand
GGCCGCCGGCGGCTCCGTGGGGGGGCCTTGCGGCTCGACCGGGGCCTCGACCTGCGGTTCGACGGAAAGTTCGGCCGCCGGCGTCTCCGGGGCAGGGCCTTCCGGCTCGGCGGGACGCAGTCGTTCCCCTTCCGCCCCCAGCGTCGCGACCGAATCGGCCATCCGGATCGTGTAGGCGCCCTCGTCCAGGACCAGGAGGTTCTCCAGCGGCAGCGTTCCCTGCGGCGGTTCACCGGGTGGTCCGGGATGCGATTTCTCGAGCTCCGCCGCCACACGCTGCGCCGCCGCGTCGGAGGGGTCCCGCTCCAGCACCTCCTGGATCGCTTCCCACGCCGCCGCGATGTCCCCGGATCTCCGGTATGCGTCGGCCAGCAGCGTGATGGCCCGGGTGTCCCTCGGGTTGGCCTCGACGCGCCGCTCCAGCGATTGCACCGTCCCGGGGGAATCCGGCGGGACCGCATCCGCGGGAGCGGCCTCCCTCCCCGCCGAGCGCTCGCGGATCTCCGCCCGGACGGCGGGAAGCTCCCGCCGGATCTCCGCAAGGGGAACGCGCCGGATTTCGCACCTGCCCGGCTCGAGGATCAGCGGGAGATCGACGCCCGACTCGACCCGCTTCTTGTCCACGCCGACGGCCGCCGAGATCGAGGCGAGGGGGACCCCGGGGACATCGAGGCGGAATCCCATGCCGAGCAGGAGCGACACGATATCGTCGACCAGCCCTTCCCCGGTGGCGCCGAGGCGATGCCCCAGGATCGCCTCCCAGGCAAGCCCCATCGCGACGGCTTCCCCGTGGAGGATCTGTCCGTAGCCGCACGCGTGCTCCATGGAATGCCCGACGGTGTGCCCCAGGTTCAGGACTTTGCGGAGGGAGGACTCCCTCTCGTCCTTCTCCACCACGGAGGCCTTGAAGGCGACGGCGCCCCGGACGACGAACCTCCAGTCGTCCCCGGAAAAGGAGGACCAGCGCCCCTTCCGCTCCGCGAGCCGCCTCCAGAGCCCGGCGTCCCCCGCCAGACCGCACTTGGCGACCTCGGCCATCCCCGCGCGCAGATTCCGGTCGTCCAGCGTGAGGAGGAAGGCATCGTCGATGAAGACGGCCCGCGGCTGGTGAAAGGCGCCCGCGAGGTTCTTCCCCTGCGGCAGGTTGAAGCCCGTCTTCCCCCCGACGCTGCTGTCCACCTGCGCCAGGAGCGTGGTGGGGACCTGGACGAAGGAGATTCCGCGCAGGTACGTGGCGGCCGCGAAGCCCGCGAGGTCGCCGATCACGCCGCCGCCGAACGCAACCACGAGGGAGTCCCTGCCTGCGTTCCCCTCGGCGAGGAACTCGTAGATCCGGCCGACCGTGGAGAGCGTCTTGTGCTCCTCCCCCGCGGGAAGGACCAGCAGCCCGCCGGGAATCCCTTCGAGCCAGCGGCGGATATCGTCCCCGTAGATGGAAGCGACGTTCCGGTCCGTCACGACATGGACCGACCCGCCCGGATGGAAGCGGCAGATCCACTCCTGGAGCGCAGGATAGATGTTCCGCTCGAAGAAGATGTCGTATGAGCGGTCGCCCAGGGCAACCGTCAGCGTTTCGGAAGTCAAGGGCAGCCGTCCTCCCGTATCCCCAACAACTCGATGATCCGTCCGGCGATTTCCTGAACCGTCCCCCGGTCCGCGGAGATGACGTGATCGGCCAGCCGGTATCCCCGGGTCCTCCGCCCGAGAAGTTCGCGGACGGCGTTTTCCCGGTCGCCGCCGGCGAGAAGCGGCCGGCTCGTGTCCTCCGACAGGCGCCGCAGGACGGTCTCCGGCTTCACCTCGAGATAAACGACCGGGGCGTAGGATTTCAGGAGCTTCCGGTTCCCTTCGTCCTGGAACGCCCCTCCTCCGGTGGCGATCACGCGCCCCCGGACGGCGAGGACCTCCTTCAGCGCGGCTCTTTCCCGCTCCCGGAATGCGGGCTCGCCCTCTTCCGCGAAGATCGCCCGGATCGCGCGTCCCGCCGATTCCTCGATCCGGTCGTCCACGTCGACGAACTCGGCGCCGGTCCTGCGCGCCAGTTCCTTGCCGACCGAGCTCTTGCCGGACCCCATGAAACCTACGAGAACCACCCCGGGAAATCGTCCGCGCGGGTTCATTTCCCGCAGATGCGTTCCAGGTAATGCGAATAATTATAGAGGAGATCCCGCAACGCATCTCCCCCGAATTTCTCCAGGAATGCGTCCGCAAGGACGATGGCGACCATCGCCTCCGCGACCACGGAGGCCGCGGGAACGGCGCAGACATCGCTCCGCTCCCGGTGGGCGGACGAGGGCTCCCAGCTCCACACGGTCACGGTGCGCAGCGGCTCGGATTGCGTGGGGATCGGCTTCATCGCGACGCGCGCCACGACCGGCTCCCCGTTCGTCATCCCTCCTTCCAATCCTCCCGCCCGGTTCGTCTCGCGGTGGAACGGCAGGGTACGGCCGCCGAAGAGACGGTTGCGCTGCGAAGGGCCGGGAAACACCTCGTCGTGCGCCTCGCCCCCGGGCAGCGCCGCAAGGTCGTAACCGCCGCCGATCTCCACCCCCTTGATCGCGTGGATGCTCATCAAGGCCTGGCCGAGCCGCCCGTCCAGCCGTCGGTCCCACGCGACGCAGGAACCGAGTCCCGGAGGGACGCCCGTGGCGATCACTTCCACGACCCCTCCGGCGGTGGTGCCGGCATCCTTCAGGCCGTCGATCCAGCGGCAGGCTTCCGCTTCGGTCGCGGGATCCGACATCCGCAGCGGGCTCGACTCCGCCTTCGCGGCGGCCTCCGGGTTCCCGCTCGCTTCCGCCGGCACGCGGAACTTTCCGATGGAAAGCACGTGGCCGACGATCGCGACCCCGAGCTCGCCGAGCAGCCGTTTCGCCAGCGCCCCGGCCATCACCCGCGCCGCGGTTTCCCGGGCGCTTGCGCGCTCCAGGACGTTGCGGACGTCCCGGTGGTCGTATTTCAGCGCCCCGGCGAGATCCGCATGCCCGGGACGGGCCGTGTCCAGCGGCTCGATCCCCTCGCCTTCGCCGTCCTGCGCCATCTTGTCCAGCCAGTTGGGCCAGTCGAGGTTCCGGATCATCAGCGCCACCGGCCCGCCCAGCGTCTTCCCGAAGCGGACGCCGGAGAGGATCTCCGCGGAGTCCTTCTCGATCAGCATCCGGTCCCCGCGCCCGTACCCGACCTGCCTCCGGCGCAGCTCCCGGTCGATGTCCCCCGCGCGGACCGGAAGTCCGGCCGGCAGCCCCTCGACGACCGTCACCAGCGCGGGGCCGTGAGTCTCGCCCGCGGTCCGAAACGTCATTCGCGCGATGTCTTTCCCCCTCCGCCCGAAAATGAAAAAGAGGCACCCAGGCCGTCCGCGGCCCGGGCGCCTCCCGAAACGTTATCCTTCCGCCCGGTTCAGAAAGCCCTTGCCTGGACGGGTTCCGCTTTCAGGATCTTCGGCGTGATGAAGATCAGCAGCTCGCGGTTCCTCGCAGTGTTCGAGTCCTTCCGGAACAAATATCCGAGGACCGGGATCTTCGAGAGCCACGGAAGCCCGGCCATGTTCTCCGACCGCGTGATCTGGAGGATGCCGCCGATGACGGTCGTCTCGCCGTCGCCGATCAGCACCTCGGTGGTCGCCTTCTTCTTGTTGATGGCCGGCTGCCCGGTGGCGCCCGTTTCCCCCTGCGAGTCGTTCTTCGCCTCGAGCTTCATCGACACGCGCCCGTCAGGGGTGATATGGGGCGTTACCTTGAGGCTCAGCGTCGCGTCGACGAACTGCGTGTTCGTGCCGGAAGCGGACACGGTGGAGTACGGAATCTGTGTCCCCTGCTCGATCGTCGCCTCCTTGTTGTCGACCGTAACGACCTTGGGAGAGGATACGATCTTGGCCTTTCCGGAAGACTCGAGCGCCGACAGCGTGAGGTCGAGCCGGAGGTTATCCCGCAGGATGCCGAAGGAGATCCCGCCGCCGGAGCCCGTGCCGATAGCGGCCGGCAGGTTCACCGCGTAGGTCGGGGCGGGCGCCGTCGGTGTGAACGGCGTGACGTTCGTTGCATTGATCGCGCCGGTCGGTATCGATGCGCCCCCCGCTGTCTGGGCGCCGGTGATCCCGTACTGGGTGTTTCCGCTCCGGTCTTTGTAGGTGCCGCCCCACTGCACGCCGAGCTCGCGGGTGAAGGTCGTATCGACCTCGACGATGCGGGCTTCGATCAGTACCTGGGGGGTGGCTGTATCGAGCCGGGCGACCAGCTCCCGGAGCATCGCGATGTTCTGCGGCAGGTCGCGGATGATCAGCACGTTCGTGCGGTCGTCGCTGTCGAGCTTGCCGTACTTCGAGGCCTGCGGCTTGATCTTGGCGAGCAGCTCGGATGCCTTGGAGTAGCTGACCGGAATCGTATCGAAAACCGCCTCCCGCGCTGTACGGGCTTCCTCCTCGCGGGCGATCGCCTCGACCTTGGCCGTCTCGATCTGCTTCTGGGCGTTGAGCCGTTCCTGCTCCTCCTTCTGGAGCGAGGCGATGGGCGCGATCCGCAGGACGTTCCCCTCCTGCGCCGCTCCGAGCGACTTCGCGCGGAGGATGATGTCGAGCGCCTGATCCCAAGGTACGTTGATCAGCCGCAACGTCACCTTGCCTCTCACCTCGTCGGAGGTGATGACGTTGAGGTTGCTGACCTCCGCGATGATCCGGAAAATATTCGCCAGCTCCGCGTCCTGGAAATCCAGGGAGATCCGCTGCCCTTTATACTTGCGGCCGATGTCGGAGACTCCCATGAGGAATCCCCACTGCTTCGCTTCCGAGGGCGCCCCGCCGTTCGCGGACGGTCCGCCGTTCGTGGGCGCCTCCGCGTTCTCCCGCACCCCGGCGGGAACCGGGACGGCCCGCGCCACGAGCTCGGATGCCGCGGAAGGCTGCCCCTTGGCGAAGGCGACCACCACCGCGTCCCCCTTCTTCTCCACGGTATAGGAGGATCCCGGGGCGAACGCGATCGCCACGCTGGTTCCGCTCTTCCCCGAAGTGGACTGGATCGTCCGGACGGGGATCTCGAATTTCCGGGCGTCGATCATTCGGAGAAGATTCTTCTCCGCGGCGGCGCCCTGGAAGGTGAGCGTCACGACGTCCCCGTTCCTCGATGCCTGGTATGCCGGGTTTCCCGATGTGGCGATGACCACGTTGGAAGCTCCGGGAAGATCCTCGAGGTCGATCCCCACGACCGTGGCGCCTGCGGGAACGGCCTTTCCGGCCTCCAGGCGGTCGGTGCTGGCGACTTTCTCATCGGCTCCTCCACCGACGGACAGGAGCAGCCCGTTCTTGTCGGCGTTGACGAGAAAAGGCATCGGCTTCCCGTCGGGAGTCTCCACCACCATCCGGAGCTTCCCTTCGTGGGAGGAGACCTTGATCCCCTTGACCTGCGGCGTGTCGACCGGGATGTCGGAGGCGACCGTCCCCTGGGCGACTCCCCAGATGTCCACCACGATCCGGAACGGGTCGTCCGTCTTGAAGGAGTTGTAGTTCCCGATGGCCCCTTCGATCACCGCCAGGATGTTGGTGTTGTACGGGGTCCTGGAAACCGCCAGCTCCTTCACCCTGGCCCCCGCGGGACCTTCCGCGGCGGTAACCGGCTGCGCCGCCAGGAGGCAGGCGAGGGTCAATGCCGCCATCCCCAACGTGATACGGGACCGGAAGAAGCGGCCCGAGAGCCTGAACGGGGTAATCATTGGGTTCCTCCTGCCGTTGTGAGCTGCAACACGCTCTCTCGCGTCACCGTCCTCCCCGCCGTGCCGGGGAATTCCTCCTTGACGGTGATCTCCCTGTCCGTGATCCGGGTGACGACGCCCCCGGCGCGCCCGATCCGGGTCCCAATGACGACCGAATACCCCTTCCCTTCGGCGTCCTGCACGAGGGCCTTCGCCCCCTTCTCCACCCAGACGACGCCGACGAACCGCAGCTCGCCGAGGTCGTACCGCTGGAGCGGCGGCAGGGCCGACCGGTCATCCTTCATGGCCTCTCTGTCGGCCTTGACGAACGGGACGAAGGGATCCCGCTTCCCGGAGGGATCGTAAGCCGACCCTTGCGCAGGCGCCTGCGTGTTGTCGACCTGCGTCTTCGCGGCGGGTGAAGGCGGAGATACCGGCGCCGCTCCCGCCGGCGCCATTTTCTTCACCACCGGCCCGGAAACGGGCTGCTCCTCCTTCGAGCAACCGGAGAGAGCGCCCGCCAGGACGGCGGCTGCGAGAAACGAGACGAGTGCGCGGAATGTCTTGCTTCCGGGGCTCATTTCGCCTTCCCCTTGTCTCCCGCGCCCTGCGCCGACGGTGCCTGCTCGATGAACCGGTAGGTCGTCGCGCTGCAGGTGACGGTGGAAAGAACGGTGCCTTCCGTCTTCGCTGTCTTCGGGTTCTGGAAGGAGATGTTCGAAAGGTTCACGATCCGGGGATAATGGGCCACCTTGTCCGCGAACTGGGCGAAGCTGTGATAATCCCCGTTGACGGAGATCGACACGGGGATCTCCGCGTAGAAATCCTTCTTCACTTCCCCGCCGGGGGCGAATTTCAGGAATTCCAGCCCGGACTCCTTTCCCAGATCGGAAATGTTCTTCAGCAGGGAAGGGATCTCCGCGGAGTTCGGAAGCTGCTCGAGCAGGAGGGCGAGCTGACCTTCCAGCCGCTGGACCTCCGCCTGGAAGGACGGGAGGTTCCCGGCGATCACTTCCTGCTCCTTGATCTTGGCGCGGAGGGAAGTCAGCTGGGTTTCGAGGGTGGTGGCCGTGCGGGATGCCTCTTGATAGTAGAGGTAGTAGTACCCGGCGACGATCATGGCGGAGAGGAGCACCGCCACGAGCACCTTCTGCTTTGCCGGTATCTTGGCGAGGTCGTCCGGTTTCAGCGCCATTCGCGTCCTCTCTGCCCGGGCCGGCGGGTCACTTCACGGCCTGGAAGGTCAGGGTGAACCGCACGAGCTTCACGTTCTGGACCGTGGTCTGGTCCGCCGATCCGAGCGCGACGTCCCGGAACCGCCCCGTCTGCGCCAGCGCGGTCATGAAGTTCGCGACGGTGTTGTTGTTCAGCGCGACCCCCGCGGCGGTGATCCGGTCGCCCTGCAGGTCCAGCCGGTCGATCCAGCATTTCTCCGGGATGGCGGCCGAAAGCGCCTCGAAGTAGCGGACGGGGCCCGTCCGGTCCTTCTGGAGGTTGGAGATGATGTCCACCTTCTTCTGGAGCTCGGCCTTCCGCGCCTTGAACTTCTCCACCTCGCCGATCTCTTTCTTCAGGCGCTCGACGTCGGCGTTTGCCTGCCGGATGTCCTGCTGAAGCCGCCCGATTTTACCCTTGACCGTGGTGTGGAAGTACAGCGTCCCCGCCAGCACGATCAGAGGCGCGAGGAGGAAAGCGAAGCCTAAGTTGAACTCCCGACGCTTCTTCCGCTTACCCCGGATGAGGTTGACCCGGATCATCCGTGAGCCTCCAGGTTCCGCAGCGCCAGGCCGACCGCCACCGTTGCGGAGGTGTTGAATTGGGAAACCACGGCGGGGTCGACGGTCTTTTCATCCACCGCCAGCCCCTGGATCGGATCGAAGATCTCCACGCCGACCCCGATCTTCTCGGCGAGGATCTCCTTGAGGAAAGTCGATTTCGCGGCCCCGCCCGTCAGGTACACCCGCGTGACGAGCCGGTCGGGGTAGGTCGCGGAGAAGAAGTTGTAGGACCGCTGCGCCTCCGTCGCGAGCAGGTTGGACACCACCTTCATGATCTCCTCGAGCTTGGCGGCGCGCTCGCCCGGATCCTTCCTTCCGATCTTGTATTCCTCTGCCGTTTCGTAGCTCACGGCGATCTGCTTCTGGATCTCGGAGGTGTACATCCCGCCGCCCATCGGGACGTCGCGCGTGAACAGCGGCACCCCCGCGTGGAGGACGTTGATGTTCATGAACGAGGCGCCGACGTTCACCACCATCGGGACCTGTTCGTCGGACACCGGGTGGGTCAGCTCGAAGGCGTTGCCGGCGGCGAGGGAATCGATGTCGACGATCCGGGGAACGAGCCCCGCCTCCTTCACCACGGAGATGTAATCGTTGATCAGGTCGGTCTTCGCGGCAACCAGGAGGACGTCCATCTTCGTCGGGTCGTCCTTCAGCGGGCCGATCACCTGGAAGTCGATCTTTACGTCCTTGATGTCGAAGGGGATGTACTGCTCGACCTCCCACTGGATCGATTCCTCGAGCTCCTCGGCGGTGGTGGTGGCGAGCTGGACCTTCTTGATGATGACGGAATGGCCGGAAAGGGAGATCGCGACCTCCTTCTCCCGGACCTTGAGCTCCCGCATGGCGGTCTGGATCCCGTCGACGACGGCGGCGTGGTCCATGATGGCGCCATCCACGATCGAGTCCGCGGGGAGCGGAAATACGCCGAACTTCCGCAGCCGGTTCTCGACTCCGACTCCCTTCACGTGGGCCATCTTCACCGAGCTCGACCCGATGTCCAGTCCGATGACTTCCTTGCTGCCGAACAGGCCCATCGCCCCTCCCGCGCCCCTGCGGCCTTAAGGCTTGAAAACCTTGTCCCGGTCGGACAGTTTCAGCCCCAGCGACAGGATGATCTTTCGCTTCGTATCCATGCGGCACGCCAACCCTTTTTCCACCCGGTCGATCGTCAGAACGGAAAGCCTGGCCCGCCGGGCCAGTTCCGCCTTGCTCATCAGTAGTCCTTCTCTGATTTTTCGGACGTTGTTCGCCTCAACTTTAGGTTTTTCTTTCTCGATGATTCCCAAGGTCGTCACCCCTATGGGCACCCATATTCTCTGCAGGGTTCACTGCGTTTTCAAGCAAAATAATAACCCTCCTATAATAACTGTCAAGATGTTTTCAACTATCATATATTGACGTATAATTATGCTAAATTATCATCCCTGGAGCCCGTACTCTTTCGCCTTGTAAAGCAGGGCGGGATGGCTGATCCCCAGCAGCTCCGCCGCCTTGGGCCGGCTCCCTCCCGTCCGTTCGAGGGCCATCCGGATCAACTGCCGCTCCAGGTCCCGGACCGCGCCCTTCAGGTCTGGACGCTCCGGAGAGACGAGGACCCGGATCGCATGGGCGGGGCCCGTCTCCTGGACGCGCGCTCCTTCGCCGGCGACTTTCCATACCGCCATCAGCCCTTCCCGCGATATCTCGCGGTCTCCCCCGAGGAGGGAGCACCGCTCCATCAGGTTCTTCAGCTCCCGGACGTTTCCTCTCCACTCGTGTCCACCCAGCGCGGCCAGCGCCTCGGCGGAAAGGCTCATCGCCGCCTTGCCGTACTTTCCGCAATAATGGGCGAGGAAATGGCGGGAGAGCAGCGGGATGTCCGCGGGCCTCTCCCGCAGCGGCGGGACGTGCAGGCGGATCACGTTCACCCGGTAGAACAGGTCCTCGCGGAACCGTCCCACAGCGACTTCCGCCTCCAGGTCGCGCGCGGTGGCGACCACCAGGCGAACGTCGACCCGGCGCGTATCCGTGTCCCCGAGGCGGCGGATCTCGCCGTCCTGGAGGAAGCGGAGGAGCTTGGTCTGCAGCGGGAGAGGGAGCTCCCCGATCTCGTCGAGGAACAGCGTCCCGTGGTCCGCCTCCTCGATCAGCCCGGCCCGGTCCTTCTTCGCCTCGGTGAAGGCGCCCTTCCGGTAGCCGAACAGCTCGCTCTCCAGAAGCGTTTCCGGGATCGCCCCGCAATTGATGGCGACGAACGGCTTCCCCCGGCGCCGCCCCCCGAAATGGAGGTGCCTCGCGACGAGCTCCTTCCCTGTTCCGCTCTCCCCCGTGACCAGGACCGTGGCGTCGTAATCCTTGACCTTCTCCGCGGTCCGGACCATCTCCTCCATCGCCGCGTCCGAGTAGAGCATCTCCTCCGGGCGGGCTGCCTTCTCGATCTCGCGCCGGAGGAACTCGTTCTCCGTCCGCAACCGCTCCCGCTCGGACGCCTTTCTCAAGGTGAGCAGGATCTCGTCGCTCATGAACGGTTTGGAGACGTAGTCATAGGCGCCCAGCTTCATCGCCTCGACCGCCGTTTCGACCGTCCCGAAGGCGGACATCATGATCACCGTCCCGGGGATCCCCTTCGCCGTGATCTCCCGGAGCAGGTCGAGCCCGCCCATGACGGGCATCCGCAGGTCGCACAGTATGAAGTCGAACCGTTCCGCCTCGAGGAGACGAATCGCCTCGCGCCCATCGCCGGCTTCCCGGACCTCGTACCCTTCCGCCGCCAGGATCCGCCCCACGGCGTCCCTCAAGGACGATTCGTCGTCCACCACCAGGATGCGGTCAGCCATTTCCCGGTTCCCCCTCCTTCCTCGCGGGCGGCAGGACGACGAGGAACGTCGTCCCCTTCCCCGCCTCGCTCTCGACCTGGATCTCTCCGCCTGCGCCGTCGACGATCGTCTTCGAGACCGACAGGCCGAGCCCCGTCCCCTTGCCGGGTTCCTTTGTGGTGAAGAACGGATCGAAGACCAGCGGGAAGTCCGCCGCCGGGATCCCCCCCCCCGTGTCCGTGACGGATACCGCCACGCCGCGCCCGGTCCCGTCGCCCCCGCTCCGCAGGGGCGTGGCGTCCATCCCCGGCGGATCGGTCGATCTCCGGTGCAGCGTTCTCCCGGCGACAGGATTCCAGCGCTCCATGGTCCAGGTTCGCACGGTCAGCGTTCCCTTCCCGGCCATCGCGTCGACCGCGTTGAGCACGAGGTTCAGGAGCACCTGCCGGAACCGGTCCTCCAGGATCGCGGCCTGCGGGACTTCTCCCAGCTCGAGCCGGACCTCCACCTCGCGGAAGATGTCCCGGAAGGAGACCATCTCGATCGTCCTCCGGACCACGGCGTTGACGTCCGTGGCGCCTTCCCGTCCCCCGCCGGGGGAAGCGACGGAGAGAAGCCCCTGCACGATCCGTTCGATCTTGCGCGTCTCCTCGATCACCTTCTTCAGGCACTCCTCGGATTCCTCCCGTCCCGGCCGGTTCCGCAGGAGATGCTCGCCGTAGGCCCGGATCGCCATCAACGGGCTGCCCACCTCATGCGCGACTCCGGCGGCCAGGCGGCCGACGGTGGCCAGCTTCTCGGAGCGGGCGATCTCCTGCCCGGAGCGGCGCAGCCGCTCCTGCGCCTCGAGGATCCCGTCGACCATCAGGTTGAAGGAGGAGGCGAGCTGGCCCACCTCGTTCCCCTCGATCCCCTCGGCGCGGGTCTCGTAATCCCCCGCGGCGATCCGTTCCGTAGCCGCCGCGAGGCGCCGGATCGGCGCGACGACGGAGCGGTTCAGGAGGAACCCGCCGAAAAGAACCAGGATCGCAACGTCGATCCCCGCCAGGAGAACGGTGATGTTCACGAGAGTCCGTACCTCGCCGGCGATCCCCGGCGAGTGGAATCGAACGCGGATCCCGCGCGGCGCCGCGACGCCGCCCCCCGCCGGAGCCGGAGGAGGATCGATCGGCAGCGTCACGTCCATCGTGGGATAGATCGGCAGCAGGGGGAAGGCCTTCTCTCCGACGGGAGCCACGACGGGGCGGCCGTCCGCCGGGCCTTCCGGAAGCAGGACGATCTCGCGGATGTACGGAGAAACGGGACCGGAAAAGACAACGTCTTTTTCCGCCGCGCGCCGGACCGCCTCGGCAAGCGAAATCCCCGCCTCCACGTGCCGCCGCTCCAGGGCGACCTCGATGACCTTCAGGGAGAAGACGGCGAGCAGCGCGAGCGAAGCCGTGGCCACCAGCGCGAGCTGGATCAACACGCCGGCACGGATCGACAGCGGTTTCCGGAAACCGGCCCCCCGGCGGGAAGCTCCGATTGACTCGGGAGTCACAGGCCGTAGAATATCAAAAACGATTCGGGGAGGCGACTTTGGCGCCAGCGGATAATCGTCGCCGTACGAGACTCGTGGATCGTACGTTCCAGTTCGGCCTGGCGTTCCGGTTCCTGCTGATCCTGACCCTTCTCTTCCTTGCGGGTGTCCTGCTCGTGTTCGCCCCTTCCTTCTACGCCCTCGCGACCACGCAGGAGCCGGAGGCGCTCGAGCCCGCCGCGACCGAGCTTCTCGTCCTGCACGAGAGGATCTGGCCCGGTCTGCTTCTCTCGTTCGGCGGGATCTTCATCTACGCGCTCGTCTTCTCGCACCGGATCGCGGGCCCCGTCTACCGGATCGACGAGACGCTGCGCAAGCTGCTGCGGGACGAATACCCGGAGAAGGTCACGTTCCGCGAAGGGGACTATTTCCAGCCGACGGCGGAGCTCCTCACGGAGCTGTCCGCAAAGCTCGCCGGAAAGAAGACGAAACCATGACCCGTCCTTCGGCCGGCGGCACAGGATTTACCCTCATCGAGCTCCTGATCGTCATCATGATCATCGGAATCCTTGCTTCCCTCGCCACCTACGGATACCGGCATATGGTGAACAAGGCCCGCATGACGCAGGCGCAGGTCGCCCTGAAGCACCTGCACAAGACCGAGGAGACGTACTTCAGCGAGATGGAAAGGTACACGGCGAACCTGTCTATCCTGGGTTTCGACCCGCTGAAGTACGATTACTACGATTTGTCGGTGACCTTGGACAACACTGGGCTGGATTTCCTGGGGTTGGCGACGGGGATCCGCCAGATGACGGGAGACTGGTGGACCATCACCAAGGCGGGAGTGCCCATCCAGTCCGACAATTCCGTGTTCAGATGACGATGCGGCCCCAGACCTCCCCCCCAAGGTAACGGGCGAGCAGGGCGGCGACGCACAGGTAGGGACCGAACGGTATGGCGGTCCGGAGCCCCTCGCCGCCTTTCCGCATCGCAAGCAGTCCGCCCGCCACCCCCAGCAGGGACCCGAAGAATATCGTGAGGACGGCCCCCCGCCACCCGAGAAAGGCCCCGATCATCGCGATCAGCTTGATGTCGCCTCCACCCATCCCCTCCGCCCCCCGGACCTTTTCATAGAGGAAAGCCGTTCCGTAAAGCACGCCCCCTCCCAGTAGCGCCCCGGCCGCACTTCCCTTCCAGTCTCCCTCAGGAAGGAAGGAGAGGATCATCCCCGCTGCGAGTCCGCCGAGGGAGAGTTCGTCTGGGATGATCCGGTGGTCGAGGTCGATGAACGCGATCGGCACCAGCAGGGAGAAGAACAGGAGATCGCGGAACAGCGCCCAACCGGCTCCGGAATGCCATGCGATGGCAGCGAAGCCGGCGGCCGTCAGCGCCTCCACCAGCGGGTACCTTGCGGAGATCCGTCCCCCGCATCCGGCGCACCTTCCCCGAAGCAGCAGGTAGCCGAGGATGGGGATGTTTTCCAGCGGCCGGATCGGCCGACCGCATGCGGGGCAGCGCGATCCCGGAAAAACGATCGACTCTCCCCGGGGCAGCCGGTGGATGACGACGTTGAGGAAACTCCCCATGCATGCGCCCAGCAGGAACGCGGGAAGGACGAGGGCGTCTCGCATCGCCTACTTGAAATCCTTCCGGGCGAATAGGAAGCAGGACAGGCACAGGACGCAAGCGGCGTAGCCGAGAAGATACCCCGCCGCCCAGAACGGAACCGCCGAAGACCGCAATCCCCCGAAGGGCACCTCGTTCTTCCAGTTGAAGATTTCGAGGTTCGGAAGAAGATAATAAAGCGCCTTTCCCCCCCACTGCACCACCGCGACCTCCGACTGCTCCGCGACGGAATGGAGATATCCCGTGAGATGGCCGAGCAGGAACAGGGAGATCGTGAAGATGGCGCTCAGGACCGGGGTAGTGAAAGTAGAGAACAGGCAGGCCAGGCAGGTCAGGAGGACCAGCTCCATGTAGATCCCGGCGGACGCGACGAAGATCCCCGGCTCCGCCCTCCCGCCGTACCGGTACGCCATGTGCACGGCGAACAGCACCGCTGCCATCGCGAGCGTCGTGAGCGCGAGGGTAAGGCTCAGCCCGAGGGTCTTCCCCAGGATGAACTCGTGGCGCCGCACCGGCTTGGAGAGGATGATGTAGATGGTTCTCCGGTCCACCTCGTTGCTGATCAGCGTGATCCCCAGGAAGATCGCCATGACGACGCCGAACACATGGATGCTGGCCAGGCCGACGTCGGCGATGATCCGGGCGAAGTCCCCGACGGAAAGATCCGCAAGGAAAAAGGTCATCCCGATGGCGAAAAAGGCAAACGCAAGGATGGCGTAGAGGATCTTGTTTCGAATCGTCTCGCGGAAGGTATTGGAACAGATCGAAAGAACTCTGCGGACCATGCTACCCCTCGCTCCTCGTTCCGTTTCCCCCTACCCGCTCGAAGAAGATGTCCTCGAGGCGCTTCTTCGCCGGGACGCAGGAAAGGACAGTAATGCCGTCTTTCATGAGTTCCGCCATCCACCGGTTGGCCTCCGGATAACCGGGAGCTCTGAGCAGGAAAAGTTCGCCTTGGACCTGCCCGGCGCCAGGCGGAATCCCTGCGGCTGTCAACCTCCCGGGGGACGGGACCGGGGAAAGGACAAGCTCGACGAAGAGGATCTCTGCGCCGATCAGCTCTTCCACCCGCCCCTCCGCGACCTTGCACCCCTTGTCCAGCATGATGACCCGGTCGCAGAGCGCTTCGACGTCGGAGATGATGTGGGAACTGAAGAATACTGTTTTACCCGCTGCCTTGAGGTCCCTGATGAGTCCGCGCACCTCCATCCGCCCCATGGGATCAAGGCCGGACATCGGTTCGTCGAGGATCACCAGCTCGGGGTCGTGCAGCAGCGCCTGGGCAAGCCCCAGCCGCTGCATCATCCCCTTCGAAAATTTCCGGATGGACTTTCCCCGGGCGTCTTCCAACCCGACGCGGGAGAGGAGCTCCGCGGAGCGCGCATCCGTCTCCCCGCGGGACATCCCGCAAAGCTGGCCGCACAGGCGAAGGAACTCCAGGGCGGTGAGATATTCGTAGAAATACGGCTGTTCCGGCATGAAGCCGATGCGGCGGCGCAGCTCCGCACCACCCTGGACATCCTCGCCGAACAGGGTCGCCCTCCCAGCATCCGGAAAGGTCAGTCGGTTCATGATCTTTATCGTAGTGGTCTTGCCTGCGCCGTTGGGGCCAAGGAAGCCCACGATCTCGTTCTCGTACACTTCGCACGTCAGGTCCGACAGCACGCGGACGGGCTTTCGCCAGAATCCTGTCGGGAACGACTTGGTCAACCTCTCGATGGCGAGGATCCGGCGCCCGTTTTTCATTCCTTGCGGAAAACCCGCAGCCGCTGCTGCACCCGATCGCTGTGCACCTTTCCCTCCCGGTCCAGAAGGTACCGCCCGCCGCCGGGATCTTTCGGGATCTCCGCCAATATCCCGGCACGGAGGAGATCCTTCAAGTCCTGCGGCGCCCCCCCCGTCTTCTCCCTGTACATTTCCACGGCCCTCTGCAGGAGCTGAAGATCCCGCTCTACGGCCACCTCCCGGATCCTGCGCTCCAGCACGGTTCGCCGGTCGTCATCGGTTTCCTGCTGCGCGATCGCCGTCAGCATCATCAACGCGGCTTCGGGATTCCCCGCCTCCGACATCATCCGGGACGCGATTCCCGGGACGAACGCCGGGCAGTCCGGCAGCGCGGACGCCTCCATCATCTCGCGTCCCGCCGACGCCGGATCCGCCAGGGTGAAGTAGTATGTGAAACCCATATAGAACGGAAAGCGCCATTCCCTGGGAAATTGCGCCTTCCCCCGACCGAAAACCTGCAATGCCTCCCGCCCGTGGTCCTGCGATTCCCCCAGAACCAGCCCCCCCAGTAGATACGGGATCTCGAACCTCGGGTCGAGGTCCGACACGACATTGAGCAGGCGGTGGAGCCGGTCGTAGTCGCTCCTCGTCATCTTCAGGCTTCCGGACGCCTGGACCGCCTGCAGCCAGGCGATGTCCGCCAGGAAGTTCCGGAAACCGAAAGAATAGGATGGATGCTTTGCAACCGCCGCGAGCAATCCGGGTCCATCCCCTCGCTTCCCGACCTCCTCCTGCCCGCGGCGCGCGGAAACGGACTGCCATGATGCCGCTGTGGAAACGAGGAACGCAAAGATGGCCATCCATCCCCACGTTCCCCTGGATGTCTCGTTCATGAATGAAGGGACCTCGCGCCTCGGAGCGCCATACGGCAGCAGACTTTCCGCCACGTCGCGATCGAAAATACAATACAGTGGGCAATCGGGGGACACAAGACCGCGATGAAACAGAAAAGGGCGCCGAAGCGCCCCTTTCCGTCCGGTGGATATGGCTTCCCCGATCAGTTGATCCCGTCGGCGACCCAGACCAGCTGGCGTTTCTGGTTGATCGACCATGCATCCGAATTGCCGCTGTTGCTGATGATACCGTACGCGCCTGCGGTGAAAATCCGGTTGGTGTTGTCGACGGCCGGGACGACGGGAGCCGGGGTCATCGCGGTGGTGCCGTCAGCCTCCGTGACGTTATTCAGGTTGGAAGTCCACTGGGCGGGATTGGCGATGGCCATGGTCGAACCGATAATCCAGACGTTGTCGACGGCGCCGTTACCGTTCAGGGTGTAGCGATACCGCGGGGTGCCGGAGGGAGACCAGTTGATGGCCGAGAAAGTGCTGTAAAGATTGTTCTCCCCGAAATACGAAACCTGTCCCGTGAAAATCGCGCCCAGGTTCGACTTGGCCTCCGACTGCCTCGACTTCGCCTGGAACTTGAGGAAGTTCGGGATGGCGATGGCGGCCAGGATGCCGATGATCGCGACGACGATCATCAACTCGATCAGCGTGAAGCCCTTCTTCCCTCTCAGTTTGCTCATCATGTCTTCTCCTCCTCTCAGGTTGAGAGCGTCATCTTTGATGAGCATACGTATCGCAAATGTCGGGCCAAAACTTTAGGACGAGTTTGCGGGCGGGTCACTCGATCCCGTGCTTCTGGAGGCGGTAGCGAAGGGAGCGGAAGGAAATGTTCAATAATTTCGCGGCTTCAGTACGGTTTCCCTTCGTCGCCTCCAGCGCCTTCAGGAGGTAGCTCTTCTCCAGGCGGTCCATCTCGGTGTCCAGGAACGCCCCCTCTTCGGGGAGGGAATCGGGAAAAATTCCGCCGGAAAGGCGCTCCGGCGTGACGTTTTTTGTCACATTGGGGGAGAGGGAGTCGATCGAGATGACGTTTTTTGTCTCCATGATCGCCGCCCGTTCGATGATGTTCTCGAGCTCCCGGACGTTCCCGGGAAAATCGTATGCAAGGAGAGCGCGCATCGCCTCGCCGTCGATCCGCTCGATCGGCTTGCCGTGCTTTCCGGCGAACTTCTCCGCGAAGTGGGCGGCCAGCGCCGGGATGTCCTCCCGCCGGTCTCGCAGCGGGGGCACGAAGATCTGTATGACGTTGAGGCGGAAGAACAGGTCGTCGCGGAAGCGCCCCTCGGCCATTTCGCGGTTCAGGTCGCGCCTCGAGGCGCAGACGAGCCGGAAGTCGATCGCGATGTCCTCGTTCCCTCCGATCCTCCGGAATGTCCGCTCCTGGAGGGCTCGCAGCAGCTTGCTCTGCATCGGCTGCGGAAGTTCCCCCACCTCGTCGAGGAACAGCGTCCCCCGGTGGGCGGACTCGAACAGCCCCTTCTTGGTCTGGACCGCGCCGGTGAACGCGCCGCGCACGTGCCCGAACAGCTCGCTCTCGATGAGCGTCTCGGGGATCGCCGCGCAGTTGATCGGCACGAAGGAGGCATCCTTCCGGGGGCTCCGCGCGTGCAGGGCGGCCGCGACCAGCTCCTTTCCCGTGCCGCTCTCCCCGAGTATCATCACGTTCGCGTCGGTGGGCGCGACGCGGTCGATGAGCTCGAAGATTCGGAGCATCGTCTCGCTGCGGCCGACGATCCCTTCGTAGGAGGAGGTCCCCCGGACCGATTCCCGCAATGCCTTCCTCTTTCCCGCGTCGTCCTCCTTCCGGGCAAGGGCGGCCTGCACGATCTTGCGCAGCGCGGCGTTGTCGAAGGGCTTGGTGAGGTAATCGTAGGCGCCGAGCTTCATCGCCTCCTTCGCCGTCTCGACGGTCCCGTAGGCGGTGAGGACGACGACCTGCGTCCAGGGGTTCTTCCGCACGGCCGCGCGGAGGACGTTCAGGCCGTCGTCCGGCTTCGCCATCCGCAGGTCGGTGAGCACGAGATCGTACGCGTTGGCCTCGATCGCCTTCTCCGCCTCCGCAAGGGAGGAGGCGGTATCGACCTCGAACCCCTCCTTCTTGAGGAAGAGCGCCAGGACCTGGCGAAGGCTCTGCTCGTCGTCGACGACCAGCACGTATTCTTTCACTTCCCCTTGCACCCTTTCCGGAGGCAGGCGAGGTGGGTCGATCCGTCTTTTCGGACGCGCTCCGTCATCGCGGGGAAGCCGCACGCGGGGCACGTCGCCGCGACGGGCTTTCCCCAGGAGGCGAACTTGCAGTCCGGGTACCGGGAGCAGCTATAGAAGATCTTGCCGAACCGGGAGGAGCGCTCCACCACGTCCCCCTCCCGGCATTCGGGGCAGGAGATCCCGACGGGATACGGCTTGCTGTTTCGGCACTCAGGGTATCCCGAGCAGGCGATATAGCGGGACCCTCTCCAGTTCCGGACGATCATCGGCTTGCCGCACTTGTCGCAGGCGACGCCGGCGTCCTCCGGGGGAAGGATCTCCACCTTCCCATCCTCCGTCTCCCGGAAATCGGCGGTGTTCCGGCAGGACGGGTAATTCCGGCAGGCGAGGAAGCGGCCGGCCCGGCCGAACCGGATCACCATCTCCCCGCCGCAGGCGGAGCAGGGGATGCCCGTCGCGATCAACTCTCCCTTCACGTCGGGCATGTCGATCTTCGCCCGTTCGAGCTCCTCGGAGAACGGCTGGTAGAAGTCGTCCATCGCCTGCGGCAGCGTCCGCTCCCCGTCCTCGATCTGGTCGAGCTCCTCCTCCATCCGGGCGGTGAACGCCACGTCCATCACCCGGGGGAAGCTCTCCTCCAGCAGGCCGTTGACGATCGTCCCCAGCTCGGTTGGGAGGAACTTCCCCTCCGCGGTCCGCACGTAGCCGCGGTCCCGGATGGTCTTCACGATCGACGCGTACGTCGAGGGGCGGCCGATCCCCCGCTCCTCGAGCTCCTTGATGAGGGCGCTTTCGCTGAACCGCGGGGGCGGCTGCGTGAAATGCTGGTTCCCGGCAAGCTCCAGAAGGGCGAGCGTCTCGCCTTCCGAGAGCGGCGGGAGGACGGTCTCCTCCGGCTTCTCCCCTTCCGCGGGCGGCTGCTCCTGCTTCGACCCGTTCTCCTCCTCCGCTCCCTCCCCCCGCGCCTCCTCGGCGTCGCCGTGGTACGCCTTCAGGAACCCGGGGAACTTCGGGACCGAGCCGGTGGCCCGGAACAGGTAGCCGCCCTCCGGGGCCCCCGCCGGGTCGCACAGGATGTCGACCGTCGTCTGCTCGAACTCCGCGGCCGCCATCTGGGAGGCGACGAACCGGTTCCAGACGAGCTCGTACAGGCGGAACTGGTCGCGGCTGAGGATCTCCTTCAAGGAGGACGGCGGGTATTCGAGCGACGTCGGCCGGATAGCCTCGTGAGCATCCTGCGCGGTTTTCCGGTTCTTGAACATGTTGGGCGATTCCGGAAGGTACGCGTCCCCATACTCCCGGCGGATGTGTGCGCGGACCGCGTCCATCGCCTCGTCCGCCACGCGGACCGAGTCGGTCCGCATGTAGGTGATGAGCCCCACCAGCCCCGCGCCGGGGATCTCGATCCCCTCGTAAAGGGTCTGGGCGACCATCATCGTCCGGTACGCCTGCATCCGCAGCGTCTTCGAGGCCTCCTGCTGGAGCTTGGAGGTGGTGAACGGCGGCGGCGCGAGTCGCCGGCGAGGCCGCTTCCGGACCTCGCGCACGACGAACGGGCCGTCCTTCACGGCGGCGCGAAGCGCCTCGGCCTCTTCCCCGTTGCGGGGCCGGACCTTCTTCCCTCCCGCCTCCGCAAGCCGGGCCGGGAACGGCGGCGGGCTGCCCGCGGCGAAGCGCGCCGTCAGCGACCAGTATTCCTCGGGAACGAACGCGCCGATCTCCTTCTCCCGCTCGCAGACGATCTTCACCGCGGCCGACTGCACCCTTCCCGCGGAAAGCCCCCGGCGGACCTTCTTCCAGAGGAGCGGAGAGAGGGTGTAGCCGACGAGCCGATCGAGGATCCTCCGCGCCTGCTGCGCGTCGAACCTGTTCGGGTCGAGCGGCATGGGATTGGCCATCCCGTGCGCGATCCCCTTCTTCGTGATCTCGTGGAAGAGCACCCGACGAATCTCGGGGCCGGGAGCCTTTCCCGTGTCCTTGACGGCCTTCTTCTTCCCCTTCGCGGGTCCGGCGGCGGCCGCTTTCCCTTTCCTGGCGGGTTTCTCCCCGGCTTCCCGGATGGCGTCAGCGATGTGCCATGCGATCGCCTCCCCTTCCCGGTCCGGGTCGGGTGCGAGGTATACCGTGTCCGCCGACCGGGCGGATTCGAGGATGTCCCCCAGCACCTTCTTCCGCTCCTTGATCACGACGTAGGAAGGGGCGAATCCGTTCTCGACGTCCACTCCCAAACGGCTTTTCGGGAGATCCTTCACGTGCCCCATGGACGACAGGACCTGGAATCCCCTCCCCAGGATCTTCTGTATCGTTTTCGCCTTCGCGGGCGATTCGACGACGACAAGCGACTTGGACATTTCCCCTCCGCCGGGCCCGTCCCGGGGCTCAAGACTTCCTCTTATAATAGTCCCCGGCCCGTTTTACAACCAGATTCGCCAGTTCCATTTCCATCAGGACGGAAAGGAGCTTCGGCGCATCGAGCGACAGCGCTCCCGCGATCTCCCCCACGTGCCGCTCGCGGGAAAGGAATTCGAGGATCCGTGCGGGAAGGTCCCCTTTCCCTCTCGGCGGCGTGATCCCCAGCGCTTCGGTCACGTCGGCTGCCGAGCACGCCGGGACGGCGCCGTCCTTCAACAGCCTGTTGCTCCCCGCCGTCTGGGGATACCACGGATTTCCCGGAACGGCCAGCACTTCCCTCCCCTGCTCGAGCGCAAGCCGGGCGGTGATGAGCGCCCCGCTCCGCTCCGGTGCCTCCGCGACGACCACGGCACGGCACAAGCCGCTCACGATGCGGTTGCGCGCGGGGAACCGGCGGGGCAGCGGTGGCGTTCCCGGGGGATATTCCGAATACACCGCCCCCCCGGCCGCGATCTCCTCCCTGAGACCGGCGTGCTCCGGCGGATACGCCACGTCCGGACCGCACCCGAGCACCGCGACGGTCGCGGCTCCGGCCTGGAGCGCGCCCCGGTGGGCCGCGCCGTCGATCCCCCGGGCCATGCCGCTGACCACGACGAACCCCGCGGCGGCGAGGTCGCCCGCCAGGATGCGCGCGAACTCCCTTCCCGGCCCGGTCGGCGCCCGGCTGCCGACCACGGCGATCCCTGCAGCATCCTCCCAAGGAGCGCCTGCCCGGTACAGGATCAGTGGGGCGTCGGGGATCTCCCGCAGCGCGGCGGGGTACTCGGCCGACAGCCAGGACAGGATGGAAATACCCGCCCGGGCACAGGATTCCCGCACATCGTCCGCTTCCTTCCCCGCGGCGGGGGAAGACAGGACGGCCTCGGCGCGGGCGATCGGGGAGCCTCGCATGGAGGAGTGGAACCCCGGAAAAAGGGAGGGATGGGCCAGCGCCGCCGGAAGCCGGCGCAGCTGCGCCACCGTGAACCCCTCGATCAGGGAGAGCCGAAGCAGTGTGTCGAAGGTGAGGGAGGACGGATCCAAAAAATCCATGGGGGAACCCCTTTCCGGGTTCCCCCACATGGAATCAAATACCGTGCCGCTCGAAAGGGCGATACCGGCGAAAGTCTACTGTGCCGGGATCCCCCGCGTCGCCAGGACTCCCGCCATGAACGACTGGGTGCTGTCGACCACGTACGCCGTGGAGAACTCCCCTCCGACCCGGATCACCACGGCCCTGGCCACCTCGGATTTCACGTCGCCCCTGCCGGCCATCGGGGTGCCGGTGGCGATGCCCGTCGGGGCGAGGACCCGGAACACGTTCCCGACCGCCATCCCGGAATCGGCGCCGCCGTCAAAGAACACGAAATCGCCCGTCGCCATCTCCTCGTTCAGCAGGCGACCGGTAAGGATGGTGGTCTGAAGCCCTTCGTCCCCGGGGACGATCTTCACCCGGGCAAAAGAGGGAATCTCATCCGATACCATGTCCTCGCGGGTGAGGTCCTCGAACGATTTCCGGACCCTTGCGGTCAATCTTCCGTCCTCGACCGGACCCACCTGGAGGATTCCGATCAGGTATTTCACGTATCCGGACCTCACGTTCCGGCCCGAGACGCCGATCGGCCCGCGGATGCGGTACACGCCCAGGAGCTGCCCCTTGGAAACTTCCTTGTCCATCGAAAGATAGATCGTATCGTTCTGGGCGAATCCCATCTTGGGTTCCCTGCCTCCGAGGATCCTGCCGATGCCCCGGGGCTTCTCCCGAAGGAATTCGCCGGCGCCGACGAACGTTTCGGGCTGGATATCGAGAAATTTCTCGACTGCCACGGGTGCAGGCGCGGGCTCGGGAGCAGGAGTCGGAGCGGGCGCGGACGGCGGTTCCGCAGGCGCCGGCGGGGCCGCCGGCGGCGGTTCCACCAGGAGCGCCGCCTCCCTGGGTCCGGACGGCACGATCACGATCCGGATTCCAGGGTAGATGTAATGCGGATTGGAGAGGAACCGGTTCCGTTCCCAGATCTCCGTCCATTTCCAGGGGGTTCCCAGGTACTTCGCGGAGAGGTCCCACAGGGTGTCCCCTTCCACGACCGTGTGGACGATCCCGTTGGGGGGGATCGCTTCCTGCGCGGGCGCGGCCTCCGATTGCGCGAACGCTCCGGCGGGAAGGAGGAGCAGAATGCCGAGAACCGTGACCGCCCAGAAAGATCCCGAAGGCCGCCTCATCGTCCCACCTCGTTTCCCCGCCCGAAAAGGCGTGAAATTTAATGTCATTTATTACCTTCCCTATCCGTCGAAGTCAAGGCGTCCTTTCCGGCTCCCTTCCAGCTCCCTTCCAGGAAAGCCACAGGAACACTTCCCGGTTTCCCTTGGGGCCGGGGATCCGGCTTTCCGCATCCCCGAGGACGTCGTACCCGAGGGCGGCGGCGAACTCCGCCACTCCCCTCACCGTCTCCCGCCGCAGCGCATCGTCCCGGACCACCCCTCCCTTTCCGACCTTTCCCTTCCCCGCCTCGAACTGCGGCTTCACCAGGGGAAGCACCTGCGCGCCGGGCAGGAGAAATCGCGAAAGGGCGGGGAGAATGTGGCGCAGGGAGATGAAGGATACGTCGACGACGGCCACGGCCACCCCCTCCGGTAAAAGATCGGCAGGGGAATGGCGAAAGTTTACTCCTTCTTTGGATACCACCCGGGGATCGCTTCGGAGCCGGTCGTCGAGCAGCCGCTCCCCCACGTCGACCGCGTACACGCGGAGCGCCCCCCGGCGCAGCAGGCAATCCGTGAACCCGCCCGTAGAGGCGCCGACGTCGAGGGCGACACACCCGGCGACGTCGATCCCGAAGTCGTCGAGCGCCCCGTCGAGCTTTTCCCCTCCGCGGGAGACGAAGGGGCGGGACGGGGAGGCGAGGGAGATCTCCTCCCCCGGCTTTACCGCCGT
>JBFLWB010000016.1 GCA_040758155.1 Thermodesulfobacteriota bacterium | reverse complement strand
GGCGCGGTTCGTCAACGACTACTTCCGCGGGAAGGGGGTGGAGCTGCTGGCCGGCCACTCCATTGTCGGCATGGAAACGAAGGGGGGCGGGCACGTTCTGTCGGTCCGGGGCGCGGCTTCCGCGGCTGTCCAGGAGGTGCGGGTGGACGGCGTCGTGGCGGGGATCGGGATTACGCCGAACGTGGAGCTGGCGCGGAAAGCGGGGCTGGAGACGGCCGACGGGATCGTGGTGGACGAGCGGCTGCGGAGCTCCCGCCCGGAGATCTATGCGGCTGGCGACGTGGCCTCCTTCCATAATCCCGCCCTCGGGAAGCGGATCCGCGTCGAGCACGAGGACAACGCCAAGTCGATGGGGCGCGTCGCGGGCCGGTCGATGGCGGGCGAGGAGGTCGAGTACCGCTATCTCCCCTTCTTCTACTCCGACCTGTTCGAGCTGGGATACGAGGCGGTGGGAGAGACCGATTCGCGGCACGAAACCGCTGCCGACTGGAAGGTGCCGTTCCGCGAAGGGGTCGTCTATTACCTGGAAGGGGGGCGCGTCCGCGGCGTGCTCCTGTGGAACGTGTGGGAGCAGGTCGACGCCGCGAGGGCGCTGATCGCCGAGCCGGGCCCGTTCCGGGCGGAGGATCTGAAAGGCCGCCTGCCGAAAGCGGCTTGAGGCACGAAGATGTCCCGCCGGATCGAAGAGGAGCGGCTGCGGAAGTTCGAAGGCTACATGGCGGAGATCTTCTCTGCGTTCGGGATGGACCCGGAAACCCCGGCGACGCGCGACACTCCGCGCCGCTTCCTTCAGGCCATTCTCGACAGCACCGACGGGTACGAGGGAGACCCGAAGCTGATCACGGTGTTCGACACCGAATGCCGGGGCGGCCCGGACTGCCGGATCAGCCAGGTCATCGAGGGGCCGATCGGATTCTTCAGTCTGTGCGAGCACCACGCGCTTCCGTTCCACGGGCGCGCTTACGTCGGGTACATCGCCCACGAGCGGATCATCGGCCTCTCCAAGCTCACCCGGCTGGTGCGTCTGTTCGCGAAGCGGTTCACCGTGCAGGAGCGGATCGGGCAGCAGATCGCCGACGCGCTGGACGCCATGCTACGCCCGCATGGGGTCGCGGTATACCTCGAGGCGCACCACCTCTGCACCCGGATGCGAGGGGTCCGGGAGACCTCGGCGCTCACCCGCGCGACGTTCTGGCGCGGGAATTACGAGAACGATCCGGCGCTCCGGAGCGAATTCTTCGTGGCGTGCGGGCTGAACCGCTTCGAGCCGGGAACCGTTTGAAGTAGTATGTCCGGCATGGACCCGCTGCCGCCGCTGGAAACACTCCTCGCCGCGGAGCGGGGGGAGGATCTCCCCCTGCCGGAAGAGATCGCGGGGCTGTACGGCCCCTTGCGCTTCCCCCGGCCGGCGAACCGGCCATACGTCTTCGGCAACTTCGTCGCCACCCTCGACGGCGTGACTTCGCTTTCCGCGCCCGACCTTCCGGGAGGAGGGCCCATCAGCGGCTCCAACCGGCACGACCGGATGATCATGGGGCTGCTGCGCTCCGTCGCGGACGCCGTGATCGTCGGCGCCGGAACGCTGCGCTCCGTCCCGGCCCACCTCTGGACCGCAGAGTATATCTATCCGCCGCTCGCCGACTCGTACCGGCGTCTTCGGGCCGCCTCGGGGAGTCCGCGCCCGCCGTGGAACGTCATCGTCACGGCGCGCGGCGAGCTCTCCCCGGAGCACCCCGTGTTCCGGTCCGGGGAGGTCCGGGCGATGGTCGTCACGACCCCGGAAGGGGGAAAGCGGGTCCGAGGCTGCGGCCTTCCCTCCTCCGTCGTCATCGAGGAAGCCGGGAGCGGGGGATCCGTCGACGCACGGAAGATCCTCTCCGTTGTCGGCCGCCATTCCGGCGGGGGACGGTTCCTCGTCGAGGGCGGTCCGAGGCTGATGGGCGATTTCTTCGCGGAGAGATGCCTGGACGATCTGTTCCTGACGATCGCGCCGCAGGTGGCCGGGCGGGACGGCTCCGTCGATCGTCCAGGTTTCGTCGCGGGGAAACTCTTCGCGCCGGGGAATCCCTTGTGGGGAACGCTGGCCGGCGTGAAGCGCGGCGGGAGCTTCCTGTTCCTGCGGTACGAGTTCTCCACGCCAACCGCATCGTGATCGAGCGGTCGCGTCGGACCGTCGCGATCTCCTTCCTCGAATACCTGAAGGTCGGCCTGCCCCTTGCCGTCGTCACCTTGCTGATCGGGGAGTTGTTCCTCGGCTGGAACTGACGACGAAATGCGGCATGTGTCCGGCATCGAGTGACGTGTCCGCCGAATCTGTTCTTGCGATGTGAGGGTTTATTCTATATAATGACGCCAAGTTCATATTTTGGATGAGCGATTTTACGGAGGACATCGATGGAGGTTCAAAGGCTCCCCAGGCGGGAAAGAGAGAAGCTGGCGCAACGGGAGGAGATCCTGGCCGCCGCCCTCGACCTGTTCTCGGAGAAGGGATACCCGAACGTCTCCATGCAGGAGATCTCGGAGAAGGCCGAGTTCGCCATCGGGACGCTGTACAAGTTCTTCCGGAGCAAGGAGGAGCTTTACAGGGCCCTTCTCCGGGAGAAGGCGACAAGATTCCATGACGCGCTCGCCGAGACGATCGCGGCGGGAAGCGGCGAGATCGAAAAGCTGCGAAACTTCGTCCGGGTCAAGGGGGAGCTCTTCCGCGCCCACGCCGCCATGATCCGGATCTATTTTTCCGAGACCCAGGGGGCGCGCCACAACTTCCTGGCGGGATTCGACTGCGAGATGCGCGAATACCGCGAGGACATCCTGCGGAAGCTGGCCGCCGTCTTCCGGAGCGGGATGGACGGGGGGCGGTTCCGCAAGGGGCGCGACCCGTACCACCTGGCCATTGCGCTGGAAGGGCTGACCAACGCGTTCCTTCTTCTTTGGCTCGAAAACCCCGGGCTGCATGCCGGGCTCGACGACCCCGATGCCGTGCTGGATATCCTTCTCGACGGATTGACCGAACCCATCGAAAAGCCGGAGGACTCGGATGAAACGGTATGATTCCCTTCCCGGGCCGCTGATGGCGGCCGCCGCGCTGCTGGCCGTCGCCGGCCTCCTTGCCGGGGGATGCGGCGGGAAGCGGCAGGCTTCGCCGCAGATGGTCCCGGAAGTCGCCGCTTTGACGCTGAAGACGCAGCGGATCGAGCTGACCACCGAGCTGCCGGGGCGCACGACCGCCTACCGCACCGCCGAGATCCGCCCGCAAGTGAGCGGGATCATCCGGAAGCGGCTGTTCGAGGAAGGGACCAACGTCCAGGCGGGGCAGCTTCTCTACCAGATCGACCCGTCGAGCTTCCAGGCGGCGTTCGACAACGCGAAGGCCGCGCTCGGGAGGGCCGAAGCCAACCTTCCGGCGATCCGCTCGCGGGCCGACAGGTACAAGGAGCTGCTCGAATCGAGAGCGGTCAGCCGGCAGGACTACGACGACGCGGCCGCCGCCCTGAAGCAGGCCGAGGCGGACGTCGAGTTCTGGAAGGCGTCCGTGGCGTCCGCCCGCGTCAACCTTGAACACACCCGGATCGCCGCCCCGATCTCCGGGCGCATCGGAAGGTCCGAGGTGACGGACGGCGCGCTGGCGGCGGCGTACCAGCCGCTCGCGCTGGCGACCGTCCAGCAGCTCGATCCCATCTACGTGGACGTCCCGCAGTCCACCGCCGAGCTGCTCGCGCTGAAGGCCCGCGCGAAGGATGGCCGGATCCAGTCGGGGGAGAACCAGAGATCGGTGAAGATCCTCCTCGAGGACGGCACGGCGTATCCGCGGGAGGGGAAGCTGCAGTTCCGGGACGTCACGGTGGACCCGACGACGGGGTCGGTCAACCTGCGGATCGTCGTCCCCAATCCCCAGGGCGTCCTCCTGCCGGGGATGTTCGTGCGCGCGGTGATCAAGGAGGGCGTGAATAAAAACGCCATCCTGGTCCCGCAGCAGTCAGTGGCGCGCGATCCGAAGGGGAACCCGTCGGTTCTGCTCGTGGCGTCCGCCGGCAAGGTGGAGCAGCGCCCGGTCGTCCTGGACCGGGCCGTCGGAAGCGACTGGCTCGTGTCGAAGGGGCTTGCCGCCGGAGACAACGTGGTCGTGGAAGGGATGCAGAAGGTGCGGCCCGGCGCTTCCGTGAAGGTCGTCCCGCTCGCCGCCGCGCCGGCGAAATAACGGAGGCGCGCGCATGTTATCCCGATTCTTCCTGGATCGACCGGTATTCGCCTGGGTCATCGCCATCATCATCATGGTGGTGGGGGGCCTTGCGATCTACAACCTTCCCATATCGCAGTATCCCCCCATCGCTCCGCCGTCGATCGCCATCGACTCCTTCTATCCCGGGGCTTCCGCGGAGACCGTCGAGGACAGCGTCACCCAGATCATCGAGCAGAAGATGACCGGCTTCGACAAGATGCTGTACCTGTCCGCCCAGAGCAGCTCGGCCGGCACCTCCCGCATCGAGCTGACCTTCGCCCCGGGTACCGACCCCGACCTGGCCTGGGCGCAGGTCCAGAACAAGCTCCAGCTCGCGATGGCGAACCTGCCCGACACGGTCCAGCGCTCGGGCGTCAAGGTCAGCAAGTCCACCCGGAACTGGCTGATCCTGGTGGGGCTCGTCTCGGAAGACGGCAGCATGGACGGCAACGACCTGCGCGACTACGCCCAGTCCAACCTGGAGAAGGTGCTCTCCCGCGTGCCGGGCGTCGGCGAGGTGGAGACCTTCGGGACGCAGTACGCCATGCGCATTTGGCTCGATCCGGCCCGGCTCACGGATTACCGGATCTCCACGGAGGAGATCGTCGCGGCGATCCGCAGCTACAACGTCGAGGTCTCCGCCGGGCAGTTCGGCGGGGCTCCCGCGGTGCGGGGGCAGCGCCTGAACGCGACCATCACCGTCCAGAGCCTTCTCGAGACGCCGGAGGATTTCGGTTCCATCCCGGTCCGCACCAACCCGGACGGCTCCGTCGTGCGGGTCCGGGACGTCGGGAGGGCGGAGCTCGGGACGGAAACCTACGACATCCAGGGGTTCCACAACGGCAGGCCCTCCGCCGTCCTCGCGATCCGGCAGGCGGCCGGCGCCAACGCCCTCGAAACGGCCGACAACGTCAGGGCGAAGATGAAGGAGATGAGCCGGTACTTCCCGAAGGGGATGAAGGTCGTCTACCCGTACGACACCACCCCCTTCGTCAAGGTGGCCATCAAGGAAGTGGTCATCACCCTGTTCGAGGCGATCCTGCTGGTCTTCCTGGTCATGTTCCTTTTCATGGGGAACATGCGCGCCACCCTCATCCCGACCATCGCGGTCCCGGTGGTTCTATTGGGCACCTTCGCGGTCCTCGGGCTCTTCGGGTTCTCCATCAACATGCTGACGATGTTCGCCATGGTGCTGGCCATCGGCCTGCTGGTCGACGACGCGATCGTCGTGGTCGAGAACGTGGAGCGGATCATGGGCGAGGAGGGGCTTTCTCCACGGGAGGCCACCCGCAAGTCGATGGACCAGATCACCAGCGCCCTGATCGGCATCGGGCTGGTGCTCTCCGCCGTGTTCGGGCCCATGGCGTTCTTCGGCGGCTCCACGGGCGTCATCTACCGCCAGTTCTCCATCACCATCATCGCGTCCATGCTGCTTTCGGTGGTGGTCGCCCTCATCCTGACGCCCGTCCTCTGCGCGTCGCTCCTGAAGCCGGTGGCCAAGGGGCACGAGGCGGCGGAGACCGGCATCGCCCTGCTGCGCCCGTTCTTCCATTGGTTCAACGGCGTCTTTTCCGGGCTCAGGAGCCGGTACGTGGGAGTCGTCAACCACACGCTTTCCAGGAAAAAGCGCTTCCTGGTCATTTACCTCCTGCTCGTCGGCGCGGTCGGCCTCCTGTATCTGCGGATGCCCACTTCCTACCTTCCCGAAGAGGACCAGGGGATGATGATGGTCCAGGCGATGCTTCCTGCGAATACGCCGATGGAGGTGACGGACGGCGTCATGGTGCGGATCCGCGAGCATATCCTGAAGAACGAGCCGGAAACGGTGGATTCGGTCATGTACGTTTCCGGGATCAGCTTCGCGGGGCGGGGGCAGAACCAGGGGATGGCGTTCGTCCGGCTCAAGGACTGGGACCTCCGGCACCGGAAGGATTTGAAGGTCGATGCCCTGGCCGGCCGGACGATGCGGGTCATCTCGCAGTACCGGGACGCGATGGCGTTCGCCTTTCCGCCGCCCTCGGTCATCGAGCTGGGCTTCGCGCGGGGGTTCGACTTCCAGCTCCTGGACCGCGGCGGACTGGGCCACGAGAAGCTGATGGAAGCGCGCAACATGGCGCTCGGCATGGCGGCGCGCGACCCGCGGCTCAAGAACGTCCGGCCGAACGGGATGGAGGACGTCCCGCAGTACCGCGTAGACGTGGATTGGGAGAAGACGGGGGCGCTCGGGGTTCCCGTCGGCTCCGTCAACAACACCATCTCCGCGGCGTTCGGCAGCGCCTACGTCAACGACTTCATCCAGGGGGGGCGCGTCAAGCGGGTGTATGTCCAGGCGGACGCCCCGCACCGGATGCTCCCTAAAGACGTGGACAAGCTCTACGTCCGCAACACGGCGGGAAGGATGGTCCCGTTCTCCGCCTTCTCCACGGGACGCTGGACATCCGGCTCCCCGAAGCTCGAGCGCTTCAACGGCTTCCCGTCCGTCAACATCCAGGGCGAACCGGCCGACGGGAGGAGCTCCGGGGAGGCGATGGCGGCCATGGAGGAGATCGCGTCGAAGCTTCCCCCGGGGATCGGCTTCGACTGGACCGGCCTCTCCTACCAGGAGCGGATGGCCCGCTCCCAGACCGGCCTGCTGTACGCGTTCTCCATCCTGGTGATCTTCCTCTGCGTCGCGGCCTTGTACGAAAGCTGGACCATCCCGTTCGTCAACCTGTTGATGCTGCCGCTGGGAATATTCGGCGCGATCGTTGCAACGACCTTGCGGGGACTGCCCAACGACGTCTATTTCCAGATCGGGTTTCTGACGACGCTCGGGCTGTCCACCAAGAACGCCATCCTGATCATCCAGTTCATCAAGGAGCAGCGGCGGCAGGGAGTGGAGCTGACCGAGGCGACGCTTGCCGCGGTGCGGATCCGATTCCGCCCCGTCATCATGACGTCGCTGGCGTTTTTCTTCGGCGTACTTCCGCTGGCCATCGCCGTCGGCGCCGGCGCCGGAGCCATGAACGCCATCGGGACCGCGGTCACCGGCGGGATGCTCTCGGCCACTTTGATCGACCTGATCTTCATCCCGTTGTTCTTCATCGTCGTCTCCCGCCTGTTCGAGAAGAAGCGGCCTCAGGAGGTGAACTGACATGAAGGGGATGAAGACCGTCCTCAGCTTCTCTCTGGGAGGGCTCCTTCTCCTCGGCGGCTGCTCCCTGGCCCCGGAATACGCGCGTCCGGACGCGCCGGTTCCCGCCTCCTGGCCGGCCGGCCCCGCGTACGACAACGCGCCGGTCTCCGCCGCCGCGCCGGCCGCGGAGGAATTGCCGTGGCGGGAGTTCTTCACCGACGAGCGGCTCCGGAAAGTCATCGGGATGGCGCTGGAAAACAACCGAGACCTGCGGACCGCGGCGCTGAACGTGGAGCGGGCGCGCGCCCTGTACGGGATCCAGCGGTCCGAGCTGTACCCGACGGTGGATGCGTCTGCCGCCGGATCGAAACGGCGCGTGCCCGCCGACCTGTCGAGCGGGGGGGAGGTGTCGCGGCCCGAAGAGTACAGCGTCGGCGTGGGGATCGGCTCCTGGGAGCTCGATTTCTTCGGCCGCATCCGCAGCCTGAAGGACGCGGCGCTCGAGGAGTACCTCGCCACGGAGCAGGCGCGGCGCGGAGCGCAGCTCCTGCTGGTGTCGGGCGTCGCCAACGCGTACCTGGCGCTGGCGGCGGACCGGGAGACGCTCCGGCTCGCCCGGTCCACCATGGAGACGCAGCAGGCTTCCTTCGACCTGATCCGGAAGCGGTACGAGGTCGGGCTTTCGCCCGAGCTGGACCTGCGCCAGGCGCAGAGCCGGGTGGACGCCGCACGTGCGGACGCCGCCTTTTTCGTCCAGCGGGCGGCCCAGGACGAGAATGCCCTGAACCTGCTGGTCGGATCGCCGGTGCCGGCGGAGCTGCTGCCGGCCGACCTGGAGGCCGTGTCCCCACCGAAAGAGATATTCGCCGGGCTGCCGTCCGACGTGCTGCTGCGCCGCCCGGACATCCTGGCGGCCGAGAGCCGGCTGAAGGGCGCCGACGCGAACATCGGCGCCGCCCGCGCGGCCCTCTTCCCCCGGATCTCCCTCACCACCTCGTTCGGGACCTCGAGCGCGGAGCTGTCGCGGCTCTTCGATTCCGGCCAGTCGACCTGGAGCTTCGCGCCGCGGATCGTCACGCCGATCTTCGATGCCCGTTCCTGGTACGCCCTGCGGGCGGTCAAGGTGGAGCGGGAGATCGCAGTGGCCCAGTACGAAAAGGCGATCCAGTCCGCCTTCCGGGAAGTGGCGGACGCCCTCGCGGCGAAGGGGACGATCGAGGAGCAGCTTGCCGCGCAGCGGTCGCTGACCGACGCCGTGGCGGATACCTACCGCCTCTCCAATCTGCGTTACGAAAAGGGGATCGACAGCTTCCTGGGCGTCCTCGACGCTCAGCGATCCCTGTACGCGGCGCAGCAGGGGCTGATCGCCGTCCGCCTGGCGCGCTACGCCAACCAGGTGAACCTCTACTCCGTGCTGGGGGGAGGCTCGGACAGGTAAAAACCGCGCGATTCCCGGAAGTTGCCGTCGCCACGGGGCCGTTTCCAAATACGCCGGTTCGTGGTAAAATGCCCTGCGTGGGGCAGGTGAAGGAAGCGTCCTTCCGGCACGCCGCCATCCGACAACGTGCAATCCTGGAGCCTCCGGGGGATCTCATTATGGACGAACTCATCATCGCGGGTCGAAAGTTCAGATCGAGGCTGCTGGTCGGGACGGGGAAATTCTCCTCGAACCAGGCCATGCTCGAGGCGATGGAGGCCTCGGGCAGCGACATCGTCACGGTCGCGCTGCGCCGCGTCGACATCGACAACCGCGACGACTACATGCTCAAGCATATCGACCGGGAAAAGTACCTGCTCCTCCCCAACACCAGCGGCGCCCGCGACTGCGAGGAAGCGGTGCGGCTGGCCCGGCTGGCCCGCGCCGCCGGCTGCGAGCCGTGGATCAAGCTGGAGGTCACCCCGGATCCCTACTACCTGCTGCCCGATCCCATAGAGACGTACAAGGCGGCCCAGATCCTGGTCAAGGACGGCTTCACGGTGCTCCCCTATATCAATGCGGACCCGATCCTGGCCAAGCATCTCCAGGAAGTCGGCTGCGCCACCGTCATGCCGCTCGGGGCGCCCATCGGCACGAACAAGGGGGTCCGCACCCGCGACAACATCGCCATCATCATCGAGCAGGCGCACGTTCCCGTGGTCGTCGACGCCGGCCTGGGGGCTCCCTCCCATGCGGCCGAGGCCATGGAAATGGGCGCGGACGCGGTGCTGGTCAACACTGCCCTGGCCGTATCCCCCAATCCGGGGATGATGGCCGCGGCGTTCAAAAAGGGCGTCGAGGCGGGACGCGAGGCGTTTCTCGCCGGCCTGGGCAAGCCGCGGAAGTTCGCTGAGGCGTCCAGCCCGCTGACCGGCTTCCTGAGGGAAGTGAAATGACCTTCTTCGACGAGTTCCAAAAGCACGACCACCGGCGGGTGCTCGACCGGATCATGGGCATGAAGGCCCAGGACGTCGAACGGGCGCTCCAGGCCGAGCGGCCGGGCATCGAGGATTTCCAGGCGCTGATCTCCCCGGCGGCGGAGGACTACCTGGAGCCGATGGCCGCGCGCTCCCACCGGATCACGCGGCAGCGCTTCGGCAACAACATCCAGATGTACGTCCCCCTTTACATCTCGAACGAGTGCACCAACGGTTGCGTCTACTGCGGGTTCAACGCGAACAATCCCGTCCATCGGAAGACGCTCACCATGGAGGAGATCGAGCAGGATGCGCTCGCCCTTCACCGGCAGGAGTTCCGGCACGTCCTGGTGCTGACCGGGGAGGCGCCGAACGCCGTGCGGAACGAGGAGCTGGCGGCCGCCATCCGGAAGATCCGCCCGCTGTTCAGCTCGATCAGCATCGAGGTCTATCCCATGGACGTCGCCGGCTACCGGGAAATGGTCGCGGCCGGCGTGGACGGCCTCACGATCTACCAGGAGACCTACGACCCGGATCTCTACAAGGAGTTGCATCTCTTCGGGAAGAAGCGCGATTTCCTGTGGCGGCTGGGAACCCCGGAGCGCGGCGGCGAGGCGGGCATCCGCCGGATCGGGATCGGCGCCCTGCTGGGGCTTGGGAACTTCTACGTCGAGACCTTCTTCACCGGGCTGCACGCCCTCTACCTGGCGCACCGCCACTGGCGTTCCCTGGTCTCGGTCTCCTTCCCGCGCATCCGGCCGGCGGAGGGCGGCTTCGCCCCGCTCTACCAGGTCACCGACAAGCAGATGGTCCAGGGGATCTGCGCCATGCGGCTGCTGCTGCCCGACTGCGGCCTCACCCTCTCCACCCGGGAAAGCGCCCGGTTCCGCGACAACCTCATCCCTCTGGGCGTCACCCAGATGAGCGCGGGATCCTCTACCGCCCCCGGCGGCTATTCCCACAAGGACGAGGGGACGGGCCAGTTCAACATCGACGACGACCGCTCTCCGGAAGAGATCAGCCGCGTCATCCGCTCCAAGGGATACGAGGCCGTGTGGAAGGACTGGGACGCCGCGTTCCTCGAAGACACCGCGTCCTGAGGGCGCCTCCGCGAGGGAGGTCCGCCGGGGCACGGACATAATTGAGAAAATACTCAATCGATAAACGATATCGGCGCCTCGGCCGGTAAGGCGAGGCGCCGCGGATCTCCTTCCTCTATCTCAGAACGCGGTTTTTTTCCTTAATCTTCCGGGAATCCATCCGATAAGAACCTCCATGCGGGAGCTTGTCCGCGCGCCCCGGCGGGGGAGGGGAGCGGTCCGGATCTTGACATCGAAGGAGACGGGGAAGATGGACAAGGCGGGAACCGGCGCGGTCGACCGGGCGGTGCTGGACGGGATCCGGATGCTGGAAGGTCCCGAAAGCAGGGGGCTCCTTGTGAAGGTGCTGAACCTCTACCTGTCCGATTCGCTGAAGCACGTGGAGCGGATCCGCTCCGCCGTGAAATCGGGGGATCCGGGCTCTCTGCGAAGCGCGGCCCACAGCCTGAAGTCCGGCAGCGCGAACGTGGGCGCGTCAGGCCTTGCGGAGGTCTGCCGGATGGTCGAAGAGGTCGCGAACACCGGCGAGACGCCGCCACCGGACGATCCCCTGCCCGCAAGGCTGGAGCGGGAGTACCTGGCGGTCCGGCGGGAGCTGGAGGAGTTGCTTGCCGCCGAGCGCGGTGAGTCGAGAGGCGGCGAATGAGGACCCCGGGAGAGAAAGAGCCGCTGGTGCTGGTGGTGGACGACGACGGGGGAACCCGCCTGCTGGCGGCGGCCGCCCTGGCAAAGGCGGGGTATCGGGTCGCCGAGGCGGAAGACGGGGATGCCGGCGTCGCCGCATGCACCCGGGTCCGGCCGGACCTCGTCCTGATGGACGCCGTGATGCCCGGAACCGACGGCTTCTCCGCGGTCCGGGAGATCCGAAAGCTTCCCGGGGGCGATCGCGTCCCGGTCGTGATGATGACGGGGCTGCACGACTTCGACTCCATCCACAAGGCATACGAAGCCGGCGTGACGGATTTCGTCACGAAGCCGATCAACTGGACGATCCTCGGCTACCGGGTCGGCTACATCCTGCGCGCAAGCCGCGCGTTCCTCGACCTGGCCCGCAGCGAGGAGAAGACGCGGGCGCTCCTGCGCGCGATCCCCGACCGGATCTTCCGGATCGACGCCGACGGCGGCGTCCTGGACCTGGTGGAGTGCGAAGGGGAAGACCGCTCCCCTTCCGACGACGACCTCGCAGGGCGGCGGCTGGAAGATGTGCTGCCCGCAGAGGCGGCGGCGAAGACGCTCGAAACCGCCGGCGCGGCGCGGGAGACCGGCAGGGTGCAGCGGTTCGAATACGCTCTGGACGATGGAACGGAAACGCGCAACTTCGAGGCGCGGGTCGTCGCGCTTCCGGACGGGGAGGCGCTGTTCATCGCCCGGGACAACACCGACAGCAAGCGGGCGGAGGAGCGGCTGACCCGGCTGGCGTACCACGATGCCCTGACCGGCCTTCCCAACCGGGTCACCTTCCGGGAACAACTGGAGCGCGAGATCGCGGGCGCGAAACGGCGGAAGGAGATCGTGGGGGTCATCCTCCTGGACCTGGATCACTTCAAGGAAGTGAACGACACGCTCGGGCACGCCGCGGGGGACCGGCTGCTCGTCTCGGTCGCGGACCGGCTCCGCGGGGGAGTGCGGGAGACGGACACCGTCGCGCGGATCTCGGGAGACGAGTTCTGCGTCATCCTCCCGGGCATCAACGAGCCGCGGGGCGCCGTCGAGGTGTGCCGCCGGCTCAAGGCCGCCTTCGCGGCTCCGTTCGTCCTCGACGGGCAGGTCACGAACGTGACCGCCAGCCTCGGGATCGCCATGTTCCCCGAGGACGGGGAAACCCCCGATGATCTCGTCCGGAACGCGGACATCGCCATGTTCCGCGCCAAGGCGGAGGGGAGAGACACGTTCCAGGTCTACTCCGAGGAGATCCGCGCCGCGGTGAAGAAGCGGGTCAACATGGAAAAGGGACTGCGGGCGGCGGGCGAGCGGAACGAGTTCGTCCTCCACTACCAGCCCGAGGTCGAGCTGACGACCGGCAGGATCGTGGGGGCGGAGGCGCTCGTGAGGTGGCAGTCGCCGGACCGGGGGCTGCTCACGCCGCTCCAGTTCCTTCCCATCGCGGAGGAGACGGGAGACATCGTCCCCCTGAGCGAGTGGATCATCCGGACGGCGTGCCTCCAGGCGAAGGAATGGAGGACGAACGGGCATGCTTCCTTCAAGATATCGGTGAACGTCTCGGCCCGCCTCTTCCGGAAGTACGACCTGGCCGGGGCGATCCGGGGGATCCTGGAGGAGACGGCGGTCGCGCCGGAGACGCTTGCGCTGGAGATCACGGAGAGCACGGCGATCCAGGACCTGGAGAGCGCGCTGAAGACGCTCTGGAAGCTCCACGGTTTCTCCATCCGCGTGGCGATGGACGATTTCGGGACCGGATACTCGTCGCTGGCCTGCCTCCGGAAGCTTCCCATCCGCCTCCTGAAGGTCGACCAGGCGTTCATCCGGGAGCTCGACCGGAACCCCGGCGACCAGACGATCGTCAAGGCCATCCTGGCGATGGCCGAAGCCCTGGGCATCGACGTCGTCGCCGAGGGAGTGGAGCGGGCGGTGCAGAGGGATCTCCTGAGGTCCTTCGGATGCCGCCTGGCCCAGGGGTACTATTTCAGCAGGCCGGTGCCGGCGAAGGAGTTCTCCGCCCTGCTGGCGTCGCGGGGGGCGTGCATCTTCTGATCAGCGCGACGTCCGGTGCCTCTCGATCCCGGTGAAGTTCACCTCCAGCCGCACCGTTCCTCCCAGGACGGTATCCCTTCCGCCCCCGACCTCCCTCGGCCAGTTCACGTCGGGCTCGAGCTCGTAATACAGCCAGGGCCGGAGGAAGTTCCGGCGATACGTGACGTAGACGCGGTAGTTCTGCACCGTGGCGACCGGACGGGTCGTCCCGGAAGCGTTGGCGGCGAAGGTGATCGCGCTGACGGGGGAGAGCTTGCGCAGGACGGCGATCTCGCTCCCCCACTCCCAGCCGACGGTGTCCTCCGAGATGGTGGCGGAGTTGGACCAGCGCAACAGCGTCAGCAGATCGAGCTGCCGGTCGAATTCGAGCAGGTTCGACACGCCGAAGCCGTCCCGGGTCTGCCAGAACGGAATGACCGCCAGCCGGCCGATGACGGAATATGCGAGCTCCCGGATGTGCAGGAAGCGGGTCCGCACGAACGCTCTCGGGCGGGTCCGGACCAGCACGCCGACGCCGGGGGAGACGAGCGTGTTGCCCGATCTGTACAGGTCGTATGCCAGCTCCGTCGAAGCCTTCCGGTTCACGCTGCCCACGTCCAGCCCCGGGTTTCCGGGGTCCTCCGGCCGGATGCCGGTGGGGTCTCCCTGGTTCTCGCCGGAGATGATCAGCCGCAGCCTTCCCTGCAGTCGCGGCAGGCGGAGCCGGGCGCGGACGCGGAACCGGTATTCGAAGCTGTCCTTCTGGTCCCAGCGGAACTCGTTCGTCCATCGCAGGGAGGAGTCGGGATCCAGCTCTTCCTGGATGGCGTCGTCCACGAAGAACCGGTCGAACCAGAGCGACGTGCCGAAAAGCCTGTGCTCGATGGAGGCGTGGTACCGGTCGATCCAGGTGTTGTCGGGGCTGTCGGCGGCGTGGTCCGCAACGGCCGGGGCGGCGAAGACGAGCGCAGCCATCCAGGCCGCAAACAGCGTTGCGACCCGGCGGTTCATGGTTGACATGGCCGACTCCTGGACACCGGATGTAATATTACCACTCGGACCGCAACTCGATACACCTGTATGACGATCCGGCGGACGGGAGGATTCAGAAAAGGAGGGCGGGGCATGTACGTGGTGGCGATCAACGGAAGCGCGCGGGAAAACGGGAACACGGCGCTCCTCCTCGGGCACGTGCTGGCGGAACTCTCGAAGGAGGGGATCCGGACCGGAATGCTCCAGCTTTCCGGGAAGCAAATCCGCGGGTGCGCCGCCTGCATGAAGTGTTTCGAGCGCCGGGACCGGCGCTGCGCGATCGCGGGGGACGCGGCCAACGAATGCATCGAGAAGATGGACGCCGCCGACGGGATCCTGCTCGGCTCCCCCACCTACTTCACCGACGTCACTGCGGAGATGAAGGCGCTGATCGAACGGGCGGGCATGGTCGGCCGGGCCAACGGCGACATGTACCGCCGGAAGGTCGGGGCGGCGGTGGTGGCGGGGTAAGCGCGCGCCTCCCGTTTTTCCCTGTCGTTTCCGGCCTCTTGCGTTGTATAATGGGGCGACTGAAGGGGAGTAGCTGACTTGGCAAGGTCAACACGCTGGCGCGGACCGCGCCTGGCCTTGCCGTTGGCCCTGCGCCAACCAGCGAGACTTTCGGCATCACGTTCCCGTGATCCGAAAGTCTTTTTTTATGTCTCGTGGACACGGGGGGGGGCATGACCGCGTTCGCAGCGTCGTTCGTATTCGTGGTGCTGGCCGAAATGGGAGACAAGACGCAGCTGCTGGCCATGGCGTTCGCCACGAGGTTCCGGGCGTCCGTCGTCCTGTGGGGGGTGTTCGCGGCGACGGCGCTGAACCACCTGTTCGCCGTGATCGTGGGGAACTACCTCACGCGGTTCGTGCCGTTGCACGTCATCCAACTGGCCGCCGCGGCGTCCTTCATCCTGTTCGGCCTCTGGACGATCCGCGGGGACGAGCTGAACGGGGAGGACAGGAAGTTCGACTTCTACCCATTCTGGACCGTGGCGATCGCCTTCTTCATCGCGGAAATGGGCGACAAGACCCAGCTTGCCACCGTGGCGCTGGCGGTGAAATACCAGGCAGTGCTGCCGGTGTGGCTCGGCACCACCTGCGCAATGCTCGTCGCGGACGCCTTCGGGATCGTGGTGGGGATCCTCCTCGGAAAGAGGATCCCTGCACGGTTGGTGAAGTGGGGCTCCGCCTGCGTCTTCGTTGCGTTCGGCGTCTACGGCATCCACGAAAACGTGTCGGCGGAGGTCCTGACTCCCGCCGCGGAGGTCGCGGGGCTGATCGCACTGGCGGCGGCCGCGTACCTGGTCGCGCGCTCCCCGGCTTCCCGGGGAGCCGCGGTCGTTGCGGACGCCCGGGACTGACGGGCCCGCTTCAGAACTTGTAGGTCATCCGCAGCGTCGTGCGGTTCCCCTTCGGGCGGTTCTCCACCCCGGTCTCGATGGCGGTCTTGAGCCCCATCGAGAAATTCGGCGAAACGATCCAGTGCGCGGCGGGGCCGAAGGCGAAGACCTCTTCCTTTGAGCCGCCGGCCGAGATCCCGTTCACCTTGTCCTCGTTGAGCTGTTTCAGGTAATAGCCCGCAAGCGCCGCGCGGAAGTTCTTCCTGACCTCGCACTCGAAGGAGTAATTGAAGTGGAACGCCCTGCCGGCCTGGACGTCGTCCGCGCCGAGGGCGGCGAAGGGGTTTTCGTTTTCGGAGTTCCAGGTGTAGTGGATCCGCCACGACGTGGAGAACGTCGGGGTGATGAACCAGGTGAAGGCGTAGTACGGCTCGATCGTCCAGATGTTGGAGCCCGGGTTGATCAGGTACCGGCTGTCGTACTGCCCCGTGGGGAAGGTGATATCGAGCTCGACCCGCTGCAGGAACGGGCGGCCGAGGAGCTTCGTGTCGAACCACTGGAGGAACGGCCCGGCGACCAGGTCGCCGATCGGCGCGGGATTGGCGGTCACGTCGGGGCCGGCAGCGCCGAGCGTCCCCGAGGCGCCGATCCCCACGACGGGCAACAGGACGTCGACTCCGACGTGGGCGCCCAGGACCTTGTGGTTGTAGACATGGACGAACTGGTTCATCGCCAGGACGTTGGCCATCCGGGGGCCTCCTGCGATCTCGCCGCCGTTCGTGCCCCGGAAGGTCCTCCCCCGGTACGCCTGGATGTATTCGGTGAAATAGGTGCCGGGGCCCGGCAGCGCCCCGTCGAGAATGTCCGTCAGCCCGAGGTTCAGGGGGGGCTGGTTGAACGCGGATGCCGGTGTGCATGGAATGCCCGCCCACAGCAGGGCAAGGGCAACGATCGCGATCGCCTTGCGCATCTTCGTCCTCCGGGATTGGGGTCCGGGCCGTCGTGAGCCCGGCTCATAATACATACCTGCCCCGGAACGGGGCGTCAATCTCATTCTTATTGTTTTTCGAGCAGGAAGGTGACGGGGCCGTCGTTCACCAGCGATACTTCCATCATGGCGCGGAAGCGCCCCGTCGCCACCAAAACGGGGGAGACGCTCTTCAGATAACCCACCGTCTTGTCGTAGAGCGCTTCGGCCTCCCCGGGAGGCGCGGCGGCGTCGAATCCCGGCCGGTTCCCTTTCCCCACGTCCCCGTACAGGGTGAACTGGGATACCATGAGGATTCCGCCCTCCGCCTCGACGACATTGCGGTTCATCCGGCCTTCCGAGTCCTCGAAGATGCGTATTTTCAGCAGTTTGTCACATATCCACCGCCCGGCTTCCTCGCGGTCTCCCCGCCCGATCCCCAGCAGTACGAGGATTCCCGGGCCGATGCCGCCGACGATCTCCCCGCCCACGGAGACCGATGCGCGCGACACCCTCTGGATGACGGCCCTCATGGGCGTATTTTACCCGGAACGGCTAAAGATTTTTCCGGGATCTGCCGATGAACGGTATCGGGGGAGAGCGTCCCCGAAAGGAGAGGTTTCGTGAAAAAGACCCGGAACACCCGCCAACGGACCGTAATCCTTGCGATTCTGAGGACAGGGAACGTTCATCTCACCGCGGAGGAAGTGTTCGTGCGGGCCCGCAGGCAGGTCCCGAGCGTGAGCCTCGGCACCGTCTACCGGAACCTGAATTATCTGCGGCAGATGGGGTTGGCGCGGGAAGTCCGCAACGGGGACAACGGGGTCACCCGCTTCGAGGCGGCCGGGGATCTCCACGCCCATTTCCATTGCAGGAACTGCGGCAAGGTCCGGAACATCCGGCTGCCCGAGGAGCTTTCCGGGACACGATGGAGCGACGCGGGCCCGATCGCCTCGGTCGCCTGCCTCGACCTCCACGTGATCGGGGACTGTTCCGACTGCGGTCCCGCCGCCGGGTAGGATCATAAAAAAAGCCCGTGGGGGAAGCCCCACGGGCCGTCTCCGGCAGCCTTCCAGGTCAGATCGCTTTCCGGACAAGCTCCACGTCGATCGTGATGCTCACCTCGTCGCCAACCGCCACGCCGCCGGCCTCAAGCACCTTGTTCCAGACCAAACCGAAATCCTTCCTGTCGATCCTCGCGGTCGCCTGGCCCCCGACGCGGCTGGCTCCCTGCGGGTCCTTGATCGCTGGCGAGGGACCTTCCACGATCAGCGCCACCTCTTTCGTCACGCCGCGGATCGTGAGGTCGCCGGTCATTATCAGGATGCCGTTAATGGCTTTTTCCACCCGCTTCGACTTGAAGGTGATCGCGGGGTGCTTCGCGGCGTCGAGGAAGTCGGCGCTGCGGAGGTGTTCGTCGCGTTTGGCGACGCGCGTGTTGATCGACGCGGCGTCGATGACGATGTCCGCGCGCGATTTCGTGATGTCCGCATCGTCGTAGACGATCACCCCGGACACCTTTTCGAAATCGCCCCGGACCGTGGAGACCATCAAGTGCCTTACCTGGAAGTGGACTCCGGTGTGGGCCGTGTCGAGTTCCCAGGTCGCCGATGCCGCGGCCGCGACCGCGGGCGCAGAAAGGCAAAGAACGGCTGCAAGGATCGCGAGCTTCCTCATGATGTCCCCCTCCTTGTGCGGGTTTCTGCCGGAGATGCCATAAGGAAGATTCGAAACCCCCGCAACTCGTTTCACCCGCACCGCATGAGCCAGGCGTCCGCCCCCCACGCCGCCCGCCGCCCCGTGTCGATCGCCCGGACCACCAGCGACGCACCGAGGACCGCGTCGCCGGCCCCGAACACGCCGGGGACGTTGGTCATGAAGTTCCCGTCCACGACGATGTTCCCGCGGGGGTCCGTGGCGACGCCCAGGTCGCGGACCAGGGGGCCGTGCTCCACATGGACGAAACCCATCGCCAGCAGCACCAGGTCCGCGCGGAGGTCGAATTCCGTTCCCGGGATCTCCCGGAACGACCGGCGCCCGCCCGCGTCGGGCTCCGACCAGTCGAGCCGGACGCACTTCAGGTTCCGCACCCGCCCGTCCGCGCCTTCGAATTCCTTCGTCTGGATGCTCCACATCCGCTCGCACCCCTCCTCCTGCGAGGAGGAGGTCCGCAGGACGACCGGCCAGGTGGGCCAGGGATTCGCCGGAAGACGTTCCTCCGGCGGCTTCGGGAGGAGCTCGATCTGGGTGATCGATGCGGCTCCCTGGCGGCGGCTCGTGCCGATGCAGTCCGAGCCGGTGTCGCCCCCGCCGATGACCACGACGTGCTTCCCTTCGGCCGAGATCCGCTCGGAGGGGGGGATCCCGTCGCCCGCGTTCAGCCGGTTCTGCTGCCGCAGGAATTCCATGGCGAAATGGATCCCCGCGAGGTCGCGACCCGGCGCGGGAAGGTCGCGGGGGACCGTGGCGCCCGCCGCGAGGACGATGGCGTCGAAGCTGCGCCGCAGGTACGCCGCCGAGACGTCCACGCCGGCGTTGACGCCGGTCTCGAACACGACGCCCTCCGCGCGCATCTGCTCCAGCCGCCGGTCGATGATCCGCTTCTCGAGCTTGAAGTCCGGGATGCCGTAGCGCAGCATCCCTCCCACGCGGTCCGATTTCTCGAAGACGACGACTTCGTGTCCGCGGCGGGCGAGCTCCTGGGCCGCCGGCAGTCCGGCAGGGCCGGATCCCACGACGGCGACCCGCTTGCCGCTCTTCCGTTCGGCGATCTCCGGGCGGATCCAGCCCTCCTCCCACCCCCGCTCGACGATCTGGAGCTCGAGGTGGCGGATGGTGACCGCCGGCAGGTTGATCGCCAGGGTGCAGGCGGCCTCGCACGGCGCGGGGCATACCCGGCCCGTGACCTCCGGCAGGTTGCAGGTCTGATGGAGCAGCTCGAGGGCGTTCCGCCACCGGTCCCGGTAGACCATCTCGTTCCAGTCGGGGATCCGGTTCTTCACCGGGCAGCCGAAGGAATGGCAGAAGGGGATGCCGCAGTCCATGCAGCGCGCCGCCTGGGTCGCGATCCGGTCCCCGGGGAGCGGCACGTCGACTTCGCGGTAGTCCTTTACGCGCTCTTCCACCGGGCGGTGCGGCGGCTCCTCCCTGTCGAACTCCATGAACCCGGTGGGCTTACCCATTGTAGACCTCCTCGGTGGCGGAGACGCTTTCGGTGTCGAGGTCCTCTTCGAGGCGCATCCGCTCCAGCGACTTCCGATATTCGATGGGCATGATCTTCACGAACAGCGGCAGGCGGGAATCCCAGTTCTCGAGGATCTCCGCAGCGTGCCGGCTTCCCGTGTACCTGTGGTGGCTCTCGATCATGGCGCGGAGCTGGCGGACGTCCTCCTCCCGCCAGACGGTCTCCACGTCCACCATGTCGAGGTTGCAGCGCGTGTCGAACAGCTCCGACTCGTCGTATACGTAGGCGAGCCCGCCGCTCATCCCCGCGGCGAAGTTGACGCCGGTGGCGCCCAGGACGACGACCACCCCGCCGGTCATGTACTCGCAGCCGTGGTCCCCCACGCCCTCGACGACCGCCTTCGCGCCGCTGTTGCGGACCGCGAACCGCTCGCCGGCCACGCCGTGAAGGTACAGCTCGCCGCCCGTGGCGCCGTACAGCGCCACGTTCCCGGCGATCACGTTCTCCTGCGGCGGGAAGAGCGCCCCGTCGGGCGGGGAGACGATGATCCGGCCGCCCGACATCCCCTTGCCGAGGTAGTCGTTGGCGTCGCCCCGCACGTGCAGCGTGACGCCCGGCGCCAGGAACGCCCCGAAGCTCTGCCCCGCGGAGCCGTGGAAGTCCAGGTGGATCGTGTCGTCGGGAAGCCCCTTCGCGCCGTGCCTGCGGACGATCTCCCCCGAGAGCGACGCGCCCACGGTGCGGTTGACGTTGCGCACGGGAAGCTGGACCACCACCCGTTCCTTCCGCTCGAGGGCGGGCTTCGCCGCCTCCCGGATCTCCTCTTCGAGACCCTGCCCGGCCTCGCGCTCCTGCCGGCGCACCCGGTGGCGCGGGCTGTTCCGCCCGTCGTCTGCCGGGAGAAGGACGGCCGAGAAGTCGAGCCCCTTCGCCTTCCAGTGGTCGACCGCCGTCTCGACCTCGAGCATGTCGACGCGCCCCACCATCTCGTCCAGCGTCCGGAACCCCAGCCCGGCCATGTGCTCGCGCAGGTCCTGCGCGATGAACCGGAAGAACCGGACGACGTAGTCGGCCGATCCCCGGAAGCGCGCCCGCAGCACGGGGTCCTGGGTGGCCACGCCCACGGGGCAGGTGTTGAGGTGGCATTTCCGCATCATGACGCACCCGAGCGTCACGAGGACCGTGGTCCCGAACCCGAATTCCTCGGCGCCCATCTGGGCGGCGATGGCCAGGTCCCGGCCGGTCTTGAGCTGTCCGTCGACCTGTACCCGGATCCGGTCCCGCAGGCGGTTGAAGATGAGCGCGTGCTGCGTCTCCGCCAGCCCGAGTTCCCACGGCAGCCCCGTGTGCTTGATCGAGGTGAGCGGCGAAGCGCCGGTCCCGCCGTCGTGACCCGAGATCAGCACAAGGTCGGCCTTCGCCTTGGCGACGCCCGCGGCGATCGTGCCCACGCCGACCTCGGAGACGAGCTTGACCGAGACGTCGGCCCGCGGGTTGACCGTCTTCAGGTCGTGGATGAGCTGCGCCAGGTCCTCGATCGAGTAGATGTCGTGGTGCGGCGGCGGCGAGATCAGCGTCACGTACGGCGTCGTGTGCCGGATCCGCGCGATGTCAGGGCTGACCTTGTGGCCGGGGAGCTGCCCTCCCTCGCCCGGCTTGGCGCCCTGCGCCATCTTGATCTGCAGCTCGTCCGCGTTCACCAGGTACTCGGTGGTCACGCCGAACCGGCCGGAGGCCACCTGCTTGATCTTCGAGCGGAGGCTGTCCCCGTTGGGCAGCGGCGCGTACCGCGCCGGGTCCTCGCCGCCCTCGCCCGAGTTGCTCCGGCCGCCGATCCGGTTCATCGCGATCGCGATCGTCTCGTGGGTCTCCTTGCCGATCGACCCGAAGGACATCGCTGCGGTCAGGAAGCGGGACATGATCTTCTCGACCGGCTCCACCTCGTCGATGGGGACAGGGGTCCCCTTCCGGAAGCGGAACAGGGAGCGCAGGGTTGCGTGCGCCTTGGCCTGGTCGTCGATCTTCTCCTCGTACTGCTTGAACATCCCGTAGTCGTCGAGCCGCGTCGCGGCCTGGAGCAGGTAGATCGACTCGGGCGTCCAGAGGTGCTTCTCGCCGTCGACGCGGAGCTTGTAGACTCCGCCCACGTCGAGCATCTTCTCGCGCTGCGTCCACCGCCCGTCCTCCGGGTAGCCGCGCCGGTGGCGCGCGACGGTCTCCGCCGCGATCTCGGACAGCCCGATGCCGCCGATGCGCGACGCGGTGTGGGTGAAGTAGCTGTCGACCAGGGCGCTTCCCAGCCCCACGGCCTCGAAGATCTGCGCGCCCAGGAAGCTGCGCAGCGTCGAGATTCCCATGCGGCTGAAGGTCTTCAGGAGCCCCTTCTTCACCGCGGTGATGTACCGGTCCACCGCCACGCCCGGCGTCACGGGATTTTCCAGCATGCCGGACTCCGCGAGCTCGCGGATCGTCGAGAGGACCGTGTGCGGGCAGATCGCGTTGGCGCCGTACCCGAGGAGCAGCGCGAAGTTCATGACCTCGCGCGGCTCGCCGCTCTCGACGAGGATCGCCGCCTGCGTCCTCAAGCCCCGCCGGATCAGGTGGTGGTGCAGCCCGGCGACGGCCAGCAGCGAGGGGATCGGCGCGCGCGACGCGCCCATGAGCCGGTCGGTGAGGATGAGGGCGGTGGCGCCGTCGCGGATCGCCTTGTCGGCCTGGACGAAGATCCGCGTGAGCGCCGTTTCGAGCGATTTCCCGTCCCCGTCCGCCGGGAAGGTCGCGTCGAGATCGCAGGCGAGGAGGTCCGGGTTGGTCGAGTTGCGCAGCGTGTGCATGTCCTCGGGGGTCAGGATCGGCTGCTTGAGCCGCAGCATCCGGCAATGCTTCGGCGTCTCGTCGAGAAGGTTCTGCTCCCGCCCGAGGTAGCCCGTAAGCGACATCACCAGCTCCTCGCGCAGCGGGTCGATGGGCGGGTTCGTCACCTGGGCGAAGAGCTGCTTGAAATAGTTGAACAGCGTCTGGGGGCGGTTGGAGAGCACCGCCAGGGCGGCGTCGTCCCCCATGGAGCCGACCGGCTCCTGCCCCTGGGACGCCATCGCGGAGACGATGAGCTTGATCTCCTCGTCGGTATAGCCGAAGGCGTGCTGCTTGCGGAGGAGCTCCTCCGGGTCCTCGGGCGGGATCTCGGGCGGGACGAACAGCCCCCGCAGCTCGATCTTGTTCTCCTTGACCCAGTTCCGGTACGGCTTCCGGCGGGAGATCGTCGCCTTGATCTCCTGGTCGGGGACGATCCGGCGCTGCTTCATGTCGAGCAGGAGCATCTTCCCTGGCTGCAGCCGGCCGCGGCGGAGGATCCGGTCGGGCGGGAAGTCGATCACGCCGGTCTCGGAGGCCAGGACGATCACGCCGTCCCGGCTGATCGTGTACCGCGCGGGGCGCAGGCCGTTGCGGTCGAGCGTCGCGCCGAGGTAGCGCCCGTCGCAGAACACCATCGCCGCCGGGCCGTCCCACGGCTCCATCAGCGTGGAATGGTACTCGTAGAACGCCCGCTTGTCTTCGCTCATGCGGTACTTCGGGCCCCATGCCTCCGGGATCATCATCATCATGGCGTGGGGCAGCGAGCGCCCCGCCATGACGAGCAGCTCGAGGACGTTGTCGAAGATGGCGGAATCGCTCCCCGACTCGTTGATCACGGGAAAGAGCTTCCGGAGGTCGTCGCCGAACAGCGGGGAGGAAAGGGTCGCCTCCCTGGCGCGCATCCGGTTGATGTTCCCCCGCAGGGTGTTGATCTCCCCGTTGTGCGCGGCGATCCGGAACGGATGGGCCAGATGCCAGGTGGGGAGGGTGTTCGTGCTGTATCTCTGGTGCACCACGGCAAACGGACTGATGAAATGCTCGTTCCCGAGATCGGGGTAGAACTGGGAGAGCTGCGTCCCGGTGAGCAGCCCCTTGTAAACGATCGTCCGGGCGGACAGGCTGGGAATGTAGAACTGGCTCGTATCCGCGTCGTTCCAGGAGGCCGTTTCCTTTTCCACGAGCCGGCGGATCACGTACAGCTTCCGCTCGAAGGCGTCCTCCTCGTGCTTTCCGCGGGCGAGGAAGATCTGGCGGATCTTCGGCCGGGTGGAGCGGGAGAGATCGCCGAGAACGGACGGGTCCACCGGTACGTCGCGCCAGCCGAGGACCGGGCATCCTTCGCTTTCGGCAACCCGTTCGAACGCTTTCGCGCATCTGCCCGCAAGCGCATCGTCGGTCGGAAGGAAGACCGTTCCCGCGGCGTACTCCCCGGCCGGGGGGAGGTAGAGACCGTCCCCGGGGCACACCTGCCGGAAGAAGGTGTCGGGGACGGCGACCATGATGCCGGACCCGTCGCCGGTGGCCTTGTCTCCTCCCAACGCTCCCCGGTGCTCCAGGTTGACGAGCACCTGGATCCCCTGCCGGACCACGGAGTGCATGGAGACGCCGTCGATCCTCGCGACGAACCCGACGCCGCAACTGTCGTGGTCGTTCCGCGGGTCGTACAGGCCGATCGGTTTCGGGACGCCTGCGGCGTTCATTCGGAATGGATGCTCATTTCGGCTCATGGGCGCCTTCCTTAAAAAACGTTCGGTTCCGGTCGAATTGATTATTATGACACGGAACTACAGGGGACACGTCGAAGCGTCGGATATCGATAGCGACGTACGTCTTAACAGGATACCATAAAGGGAATCGGCATATCCGGAATCTTTCGCAGCAGGAGGGAGCGGGCATGAAGGCGGCCATCGCCGATCTTCCGGGACTCGTCGCATCGTACTATACCGGGAAGCCCGACCCGTCGGAGCCGTCGCAGCGCGTGGCCTTCGGCACCTCGGGGCACCGGGGGACGTCGCTCTCCCTTTCCTTCAACGAAGACCACATCCTTGCCGTAACGCAGGCGATCTGCGACCGGCGGGCGGCCGCGGGGGTCTCCGGGCCGCTCTTCCTCGGGAAGGACACCCACGCCCTCTCGGAGCCGGCGTTCCGCTCCGCGCTCGAGGTCCTCGCGGGTAACGGCGTCGCCGCGATGATCGACCGGGACGAAGGGTACACCCCCACGCCCGCCATTTCCCTTGCGATCCTGTCCCATAACCGCGGCCGGCGGGAAGGGCCGGCGGACGGCATCGTGATCACCCCGTCGCACAACCCTCCCGAGGACGGAGGGTTCAAGTACAACCCGCCCCACGGCGGGCCGGCGGACGCGGACGTCACGCGGGCGATCGAGGAGCGCGCCAACCGGATCCTCGCGGAGGGCTTGCGCGACGTGAAGCGGATCCCGTACGAGCGCGCGCGGAAAGCTTCGACCGTGCGGCGTTACGATTTCGCCGGCGCTTATGCGGAAGGTCTGGCGGAAGCGCTCGACATGGATGCCGTCCGGGCGTCGGGGCTGCGCATCGGCGCCGACGCGCTGGGAGGGGCCGCGGCAGCCTACTGGGAGCCGGTGGCGGCGCGGTACGGGCTGAATCTCGAGGTGGTCAACGGCGGCGTGGACCCCACGTTCCGGTTCATGGCGCGCGACTGGGACGGCCGGATCCGGATGGACTGCTCGTCGCCCCACGCGATGGCGGGGCTGATCGGGATGAAGGAGCGGTTCGACATCGCCTTCGGGAACGACACGGACGCCGACCGGCACGGGATCGTGACCCGGAGCGCGGGGCTCCTCAATCCGAACCATTACCTGTCCGCGGCGATCGACTACCTTTTCCGGCGGCGGACGGGATGGCGCGCGGATGCGGGGGTCGGGAAGACCGTGGTGAGCAGCGGGATGATCGACCGCGTGGCGGCGCGCCTCGGGCGGAGGCTGGTCGAAGTCCCCGTCGGCTTCAAGTGGTTCGTGCCGGGGCTGCTGGACGGCTCCCTCGGGTTCGGGGGGGAGGAGAGCGCGGGGGCGTCGTTCCTTAAAAAAGACGGCACCGCCTGGAGCACGGACAAGGACGGGCTGCTCCTGGGGCTGCTCGCGGCCGAGATGACGGCGGTGACCGGGCGCGATCCAGGCGAGCTGTACCGGGAGCTGACGGAGACGTTCGGCGCCCCGGCCTACGAGCGGATCGACGCGCCGGCTACCCGGGAGCAGAAGGCGCTGCTGTCGCGGCTTTCGCCGGACCGGGTGAAGGCGGGGACGCTCGCCGGGGAGCGGATCGAGGCGATGATCACGAGCGCTCCCGGCAACGGCGCGGCCATCGGCGGCCTGAAGGTGGTGGCCGCCAACGGCTGGTTCGCCGCCCGCCCCTCCGGCACGGAGGACGTCTACAAGATCTACGCGGAAAGCTTCCTCGGGGAGGAACACCTCCGCAGGATCCAGGATGAGGCCCGGGAGATCGTATCCGGGGTCTTCGCCTCCCCGTAGGGGCCGGCGCCTTGCCCCCCGCCACCGTCGTCTGGCTGCGGCGGGATCTCCGCCTTTCGGACAACCCCGCGCTCGCCGCCGCGGTTGCGCGGGGAGGGCCCGTCGTCGCGGTCTGGGTGCACGCACCGGAGGAGGAAGGGGAGTCGGCCCCGGGCGGCGCGGCGCGAGTCTTCCTCCATGGCGCCCTCCGTTCCCTGTCGGAGGCGCTTTCCGCCCGGGGCGGCCGCCTCGTGCTGCGCCGCGGCCCCTCGGCGGCGGCGCTGATCGGCCTGGCGAAGGAAACCGGCGCGGACGCGCTGTTCGCCAACCGGGTGCGCGACCCGGCGTTCGTCTCCCGGGACGGCAGGACGGTGGCGGCACTCCGGGAGAACGGCATCGACGCGCGCCTGTTCGAGGACGGCGTCCTTTTCCCGCCGGAGCCGGTTCGGACCTCCGCCGGCGGGCCGTTCCGCGTCTTCACGCCGTTCTGGAGGAAGTGCCTGTCGCTTCCGCCGCCTTCACCGCCCCGTTCCGCGCCGCGCGCGATTCCGTCCTCCTCTCCCCCTCCCGCTTCGCTGCCGCTCGAGGAGCTCCGCCTGTTGCCGTCCGTTCCGTGGGACGCGGGGATCCGCGGCGCGTGGCCTTCGGGAGAGGAGGGCGCGGCGGATCGCCTTTCGGGGTTTCTCGATACCGCCCTCGCCGCTTACCCCGCGGGGCGGGACATTCCGGGCGAGGACGGGACGTCCCGGCTTTCCCCGTACCTGCATTTCGGGTGCGTCGGCCCGCGCCAGGTGTGGCACGCCGTCCAGTCCCGCGCGGCGGTGGACGCCGCCCCCGGCATGGCGAGGGGCGCGGAGGCATTCCTCCGGCAGCTTGGATGGAGGGAATTCGCCCATCACCTTCTGACGTTCTTCCCGGAGACGACGCGAAAGCCGCTTCGCCCGGAATTCGCCTCTTTCCCGTGGAGGCACGATCCGGACGCCCTCGCCGCGTGGCGGGAGGGGCGGACGGGCTATCCCGTGGTGGATGCGGGGATGCGGCAGCTTTGGGCCTCGGGGTGGATGCACAACCGGGCGCGGATGATCGCGGCGTCGTTCCTCGTGAAGGACCTGCTCCTGCCGTGGCGGGAGGGGGCCGCCTGGTTCCTGGACACGCTGGCGGACGCAGACCTGGCGAACAACACGCTCGGATGGCAGTGGGTCGCCGGGTGCGGCGCCGACGCAGCGCCGTATCACCGCGTCTTCAATCCCGTCCTCCAGGGAGAGAAGTTCGATCCGCAAGGCGCATACGTCCGCGCATGGATCCCCGAGCTCGCCGCCCTTCCGGACCGGTGGATCCACCGGCCGTGGGATGCGCCGCCTTCCGTGTTGTCCCGGGCGGGAGTGGCGCCCGGAAAAAGCTACCCCGTTCCCATCGTCGACCACGCAGC
>JBFLWB010000015.1 GCA_040758155.1 Thermodesulfobacteriota bacterium | reverse complement strand
TATATCGGGCTCGTACAGGACAATGTCGTGGCCGACGACAACGCGGAGCTCCGGGGGACGATCCGGGAGTTCGACGCCGCGACGAGCACCTTCCGCATAGGGGGGCAGCAGGTGAATTTCACCGGCCTGCCCGCGGGGGGGCGGATCGGTTGGCCCGCCACGGGGCTCGCGAACGGGCAGGTGGTGGACGTACGGGGGCGGATCGACGCCGTCGGAGGGAGCGGGGTCCTCCGGACCGACCGGACCGCGGACCGCATCGAGGTGTTCGACGTGTCGCTCGGGGGCTCCGGCGATCGGGTCGCGCTGGAGGGGTACGTGACGGCGGGGATTCCCTCCGCCTTCACGGCGACCGTGCCCGGCGGGACGATCGCCGTGAACAGCGGGGTCGCGGCCGGCGGAGAGGCGTTCGGCATCGGGAAGAAGGTCCGGTTGCGGGGGACGGTGAGCGGCTCCGGCGGCGATGTCGTCAACGCCTCCTCCGTGACGGTCCTCCCGGCGCACGACGTCGCGCTGCAGGGGAACCCGGGAGATGTGCCCGCGGCCGGAGACACGTTCACCCTGCTGGGAAAGACGGTGGAGACCGACGGGTACACGATCTTCCGGGACGCCACGGGAGGGATCCGGGACGGGTTCGGTCCGGCGGGCCTGGCCGCCGGCGACACCGTCCGCGCGATCGGGTGGTTCGACAACGCCGTCGCTCCCGGGAAGGTCGTGGCGGCCCGCGTAGACCGCCTCGCCGGGACCGCGGGACGCGTCGATCTCCAGGGCCCCGCCATCCCGGTCGGCGCAACCTCCCTTTCGATTCTCGGCGTGACCGTCACCACCGACGAGGCGAACACCGATTACTTCGACCGGGGAGGTGTCGCCCTCGAAAGCCGCGCGGCGTTTTTCCAGAGATTGTCGATTATCGGTTCCGGCGCGGTCGTCCAGGTCCGCAACGGCGTGTTCATAAGCGCATCCGCACGAATCGATCCGCCCGCGAGCGGCATCGCAATGGAAATCGAGATCATCCCCGTCAATCGTTAAATCCGGAATCGCTTTCGGGAAATATTTCCAAAAAGAAACTTCCCCCGGATTATTGAATCCCATAATTGGGAAATGATTCCCAATTATGAAAACACACGAGTCCATATACGCCGCGATCCTCCGGCTCCTCACTCCGCTGGTCCGGCTGCTCCTTCGGAAAGGGATCCCTTTCCGGGCGTTCGCCGACCTGGCGAAGCGGGTGTACATAGACGTCGCACAGGCGGAATTCGGCATACCGGGAAGAAAGCAGACCCGTTCGAGAGTTTCCGTTCTAACAGGGCTTTCACGTAAGGAAGTGCTGCGGGTGGCGCGCCTTCCGAAGCCCGACGATTCCCAAACAGAGCAAAGCTACAACCGCGCGGTGCGGGTGCTTTCCGGGTGGATCCGGGACGCCCGTTACCACGACGCGGACGGAAACCCCGCGGTACTGGCGGCGGATGGCGGGATGCCTTCGTTTGCCTCGCTGGTCAAGGAGTACGGCGGCGACGTTCCTCCCAGGTCGGTCCTCGACGAGCTGCTCCGGGTCGGGGTGGTGGAGCAGGGGGAGCCGGGAAGGTTCCGCCTCCTCGACCGGGCATACATTCCTTCAATGGGAGAAGGCGAGAAGATCGGGATCCTGGGAACCGATGTCGCGGCGCTGATCGAAACCATCGACCACAACCTGGGCGCCGAGCCGGGAGCGGCGTTCTTTCAGCGGAAAACGCTGTACGACAACCTCCCGGAAGAGGCCGTGGAGCGGCTTCGCCGGGAGATCGCCTCCCGGGCGGAGAAATTCCTCGAACAGACGGACCGCCGCCTCGCCGAAAACGACCGGGACGTGAACCCGGCCGTCGGCGGGACCGGGCGGCGCAAGGCGGGGCTGGGCATCTACTGGTTCGAAGGAGACTGGAAAGAAGGTGATCGGAAGGAAGGAGACCGGTAAGGAGGGCCGGCGACATGGCCCGGGGGACATCGCCGTCGTCCGGGATAACCTGTGAAACCGCTTCGAAGCGAAAAGGAGGGAACGATGAGAAAGGTGGCGCAATATATCCTGGCGGTCACGGCGGCGGGCACGATGGCGATGCTGGTCGGAGCCTGCGGCGGTGGAGGGGGCGGTGCGGGCACCCCGGTGGTAGCAAACGGGGATATCACGGCGCTGGGTAGCATCACCGTCGCGGGGATCAAGTTCGAGGATACCCTCGCGAACATCACGGCGGACGACACGCCGAAGACCGCGGCGTTCCTTCAGCCCGGAATGATGGTCAAGGTGAGCGGCGCAAGGGGTGACGACGTCTCGGGCTCGGCGGCCGAGATCGAGGTGGAAAACGAGGTCCGCGGCGCCGTCACGGCCGTCGGGGCGGATTCGCTCACCGTTCTCGGTCAGGCGGTGTTCGTGGACGGCGGAACGGTGTTCGCCAACGCGGCCGGCCTCGGAGGCATCGTGGCCGGGGACAACGTTGAAGTGCACGGCGCCCGCGACGTGACGGGGGACATCCTCGCCACGCGGGTGGAGAAGCTGAACGCGAATCCCCTCGGGGACGAGCTGAGGGGCGTGGTCGCCACGAAGGTCGGCACTACCGCCGGGACCTTCACGATCGGCGGTAGCGCGCTGACGTTCTCCTTCGACAACAACACGGCGCTTCCCCACGGGGCGTTCGAGGTCGGAGAGACGGTGGAGATCCACCTGACCGGGACGGCCGCGACGCGGGTAGAGCGGGAAGACGTCGAGGACGACAAGTTCAAGGCGGGAGAGGGGCAGGAGATGCAGGTCGAAGGGTTCGTGTCGAATTTCGTCGCGACTCCGGGGACATTCCTGGTCGAAGGGAAACCCGTCGAGACCACGCAGGCCACGCGGTTCGAGGGCGGCCTGGTGACGGACCTTGTCAACGACGTCAAGGTCGAGGCGGAGGGGCACATCCGGCTCGCGGACAATACTCTGTTGGTGGACAAGATCAAGTTCAAGGACTCGGTGCGCATCGAGACCAACGTCGAGGCCGTGGCCGCGAACAGCCTGACCGTCTTCGGAAAGACGGTGCAGGTCACCTCGAAGACGAAGAACGCCGTGCTGCTCGGCACGCTGGCCCCCGGGAACGGCGTGAGGATCCGCGGCTTCATGAACCAGGACAACACCTCCTTTACGGCGACGGAGCTGCAGTCCTCCAACCCGGTTGCCGCGGACCAGCACATCTTCCAGGGGAAGGTGATGTCGCTCACCGGCTCCTCGATGGTACTGGGCAAGCCGCTGCCGGGCGGGCTTACGGTGAACGTGTCCGGCGCCGGGGAATTCCGGGACGACGACGAGAACCTGCTCAGCGCGCCGGTGTTCCTTGGATCGCTGCGGCCGGGCGTGACCGTCGTCAAGGCGCGGGGCGCCTTCGCCTCGGGGACCCTGACGGCGAACAAGGCGGAGATCGAGTGACGCTTCGGGCGTCCGTTCCGGCGGGGTCCGGGCTTCGGCCCGGCCCCGCCGCGGCCGGGCGCCCTGAGGGGGCTCCCCGCCGCGCACAACTTCTCTTGATGCGCGGAGGGTTTGAAGATAGAAAGGGGTAGAAAGGGGGAAGAGGAGCGATGGATATCCGGACGATGGCAGGATGGATTCGGGCGGGGATCGCTCTATTCTCCCTGGCGGCGGTTGCGGCGTGCGGCGGCGGGACGGATGTCGCGGGCGGCGGGACGGGAGGCACCGGGGTCGGGCCCGTCACGGGATTCGGCAGCGTGATCGTGAACGGCGTCCGGTTCGACGACACGACGATTCCGGCCGAGCTCGTGCTCGACGATGCGGGAAGAAGGAAGGCCGACCTGAAGGCCGGGATGATGGTCGCGGTCACCGGGACGGTCGGTGACGGCACGGGCCGGGCGGACGACATCGAGATTCTCCGCCAGGTCGACGGCCCGTTGGACGACAACGGGGTCGACCTTGCGGCGGGCCTCCTGAGGATCATGGGGCAGCAGATACGGGTCGACGAATCCACCGTGTACGACAACGGCATCGGAGGGCTTGCGGACATCGCGACCCTTCAGGGGGCGAACGTCGCCCACCCCGAAATCGAAGTGCACGGCTCTCCGGACAACAACGGCGTGATACACGCCACCTTCGTCAACAAGCGGGCGGACGACCGGCTTGCGGGGGGCGAGGTCCAGCTACGGGGAGCGGTGGCGGGGACTCCCGCAGGAACGACTTTCGTCATCGGAAGCAAGACGGTGAATTTCGGCGGGATAACGGGGGGGCTGCCGGCGGGGGTCATCGCGGGGAGCTTCGTCGAGATCAAGGGATCCCTGGCGCCGGACAACGTCCTCGTCGCGACATCGGTTGCTCTCGAGGACCCGACGAGGGGACAGCCCGCCGGCGACCGTGCCGAGCTTGTAGGCTTCATCGGCGCGCCGGTATTGACTTCCGGCGCCGGCGGAAGCTTCGTCCTGCTTGGTCCCACCGGAGCCCAGACCGTGAACTGGACCGTGGCGGCGACAGTGTTCGAGGGAGGAACGCAGGCATCCATCCGGACCGGCACCAGGATCGAGGCGGAAGGGATCCGCATGGCCGACGGGTCGCTCGCGGCGGCGAAGCTCGAATTCCGCCGCGCCAGCAACGTTCGGCTGGAGGGGCAGGCGACTGCCGTAACGGTGACGCTGGATAACCTGACGGTCTTCGGAAAAACGGTGGTGTTGAACGAGCTGACGCAGTTCCATGACGACAGGGACAACCTGAAGACCTTCGGCCCAGGGAACATCGCCGCGGGCGACTTCCTGAAGGTCTCCGCTTACCTGGACAACACGACGACTCCGGCCGCAATCGTCGCCACCCGGGTGACCCGGATCGCGCCGCTCGCACCGAGCGAACATATCCTCCAGGGGCCGGTGGATTCGTTCACGGATGCGGCAATCGGGAGATATGTGACGTTGGGAACTCTCAACGTCCAGACGGCGGAAGGGCTCACGGCCTTCCAGAATGCGACTGGAGGGACGATCTCCCAAGCAGCGTTCTTCCAGGCGCTGGCGGACGACCAGGCGGCCGGGAGGATCTCCGTGGTGCGTGCGCGGGGGGCCGCCCCTGACGGGGTGTCCATGGCTCCGATCGAGGTGAAGTTCGAGCCGGCGGGTGAGGATTGATGACGGTCGAGGGGGCGCTCCTGGCGGCGGCCGCCTTTGCGGCGGGGGTCGCCGTCGGGTGGCTCCTGCGTGCCGGGCAGATCGCCGCCCTCCGGGAGCGGCTCAAGGACCAGGAGCGGCTCAAGGAGGCGTTCCAGGCGCTTTCCTCGGAGGCGCTGAACAGCAACAACCGGGCTTTCCTCGACCTGGCGAAGGCGACCCTCGAGAAATACCAGGAGGGTGCGAGGGGCGACCTCGAGATGCGCCGCCAGGCGATCGACGCCCTCGTCCTGCCGATGCGCGAATCGCTCCAGGAAGTCGATAAGAAGATCGCGGGGCTCGACCGGGCCCGGGCCGCGGCGGACGCAGCCCTGACGGAGCAGATCCGTTCGCTGTCGGACACGCAGCTTCGCCTGAGGGAAGAGACGTCGAACCTGGTGAAGGCGCTCCGGGCGCCTTCGGTCCGGGGCCGGTGGGGGGAGATCCAGCTCCGGCGCGTCGTCGAGATCGCCGGGATGCTGGCCCACTGCGACTTCGTGGAGCAGGAGAGCCAGGCCGGCGAAGAGGGACGTCTGCGCCCCGACATGATCGTCCGGCTTCCCAACCGACGGAACGTCGTGGTGGACGCGAAGGCGCCGCTGTCGGCCTATCTCGAGGCGATCGAGACGACGGACGAAGCCGTCCGGGCGGCGCGGATGAAGGACCACGCCCGGCAGGTCCGCGCGCACCTCGCCGCCCTTGCGTCGAAGAGCTACTGGGAGCAATTCACTCCCGCGCCCGAGTTCGCGGTCCTTTTCCTCCCGGGGGAGACCTTCTTCAGCGCGGCGCTGGAGCAGGACCCGGGGCTGCTCGAGTACGGGGCGGGCGAGCGGGTCATCCTCGCCACCCCGACGACGCTCATCGCGCTGCTGAAGGCCGTCGCCTACGGGTGGCGCCAGGAGGAGGTCGCGGAGAACGCGCAGGAGATCAGCCGGCTGGGAAAGGAGATGCACGACCGGATCGGGAAGTTCACGGAGCATTTCTCCCGCATCCGCGAAGGGCTCGACAAGGCGGTCTCCGCGTACAACAACGCAGTGGGCTCGTACGAGTCGCGCGTCCTGCCGGCGGCGCGCAAGCTCAGGGAGCTCCGCGTGACGCCGGACCGGGACGCCTTCGGGGCGCCGGCGATCGTCGACCGGGCGACCCGCCCCGCGCCGGAGGCCGATAAGGAGCCGGACGAGGAGCGGGGGCTGGAGCCGGCCGGGGATTAGGCGGGAAAGACCCCCAGCTCCGCAAGCTTCTCGCGCAGCCGGGCGGGACCGGAAAACCGGATTCCGCGGATGCCCAGCGCGGCGGCGCCGTCCGCGTACTCCGGGATGTCGTCGATGAAAACGCACTCCTCCGGCGGGAGAGAGAGCTTCCGGAGCGCGTCGCGATAGATCGCAGGATCCGGCTTGAGCGCCCCGACCTCGAAGGACAGGGTGACGGCGTCGAACAGCGGGAAGACCGGCACCTTCCGGATGTGCCGCTGGAAGTGCCACTCGTTCGTGTTGGAAAGCAGCCCCAGCCGGTATTTCCCCTTCAGCCCGCGGACGATCTCCCCGGTTCCCTCGATCGGGGTGAAGATATCGGCGAACCCTTCCGCGAAGGTCTCGTCCGGGACGACAGCCCCCGTCGCGGACGCGACGAGACGGTGGAACTCCTCGGAGGAAACCTCCCCGCGCTCGTACCGCGAATGGAGCCCGGAGCCGTAGACCGTCTCCCGGAGCGACTCGACCGGAAGCCCCGACCAGCGCTTCAGCCGCGAGAGGAACCGGCCGGTGTCGAAAGAGCTGATGACGTTGCCGAAGTCGAAGATGATCCCCCGGATCACGCCGGGTCCTTCTTCCACTCCCGCGCCCTCAGCTCGACCCGCCGGATCTTCCCCGAGGTGGTTTTCGGCAGGTCCTGCACGAAGGAGATGTCCCGGGGGTACTTGTACGGCGCGGTCACGTTCTTCACGTGCGCCTGCAGCTCCTTCTTCAGCCCCTCGGTCGGCTGGATGCCCTGGCGCAGCACCACGTAAGCCTTGACGATCTCCCCGCGGATCGGGTCGGGGGAGGATACCACCGCGGACTCCGCCACCGACGGGTGCTCGAGCAGCGCGCTCTCCACCTCGAACGGGCCGATCCTGTAGCCGGAGGAGATGATGACGTCGTCCCCGCGCCCGACGAAGAAGATGTAACCGTCCTCGTCCTTGTAGGCCCGGTCCCCGGTGAGGTACCAGTCGCCCCGGTAGCAATCCTTCGTCAGCTTCTCGTCCTTCCAGTACCCCATGAACATGCACGGCGGGGGATTCTTCACCGCGATCTCCCCGACCTCCCCCGGCGCCTCCTCGTTGCCGGCCTCGTCGATTACAGAGACGTGGTGCCCCGGCACGGGAAGGCCCATCGATCCGGGCTTGACGAGCATCCCGGGGAAGTTCGCCACCAGGTTGATGGCCTCGGTCTGCCCGTAGCCGTCGTGGATGGTGAGCCCGAAGGCCTCCTTCCACGCCTTGATGACCTCGGGGTTCAGCGGCTCGCCCGCCCCGACGCAGTGGCGCAGGTTCGGGACCTTGTACTTTCCGAGGTATTCCTTGACGAAGGTGCGGTAGGCGGTCGGCGGGGCGCACAGCACGCCGACCTCGTACTCCTCGATCAGCGAGAGGGCCCGCTTGGGGTCGAAGGGGGCGTTGATCACCAGGGTGGCGGCGCCGTTGTTCCATGGGCCGTACAGGACGCTCCACGCGGCCTTCGCCCAGCCCGTCCCGGCGATGCACCAGATCAGGTCCGTGGGCTTGAGGTCGAGCCAGTATTTCCCGGTGACCCAGTGGGCCCCGGTGTAGAAGTGGTTGTGCATCACCGCCTTCGGGAGCCCCGTGGTCCCGGAGGTGTAGTAGACCAGCGCGGGGTCGGAGGCCTTGTTGTCCACGATCTCGAGCCGGGGGGAGGCCTTCGCCACCTCCTCCTCGAAGGAGATCCACCCCTCCCGCTTTTCGCCGATGCAGATGAAGTTCACGAGGTCGGGGCACTCCCGCCGGATCTCGTCCACCTCGGCGGTCTTGGCGTCCCAGCTCACGATGGTCCGGGCGCCGGAGTGGAGGGCCCGGTACACCAGGTCCTTGGGGCGAAGCTGGTCGGAGCAGGGGATCACCAGGGCGCCGATCTTGTTGCCGGCGACCACGGTGAAGAACCATTCGGGGATGTTCGGGAGCAGCACGAGGATCGGATCGCCCTTCTTCATGCCCACGTCGCGCAGCATGTTCCCGACGCGGTTGGAGAGGCGGCTCACCTCCCAGAAGGTGTATTTCGTCTTGTGCCCTTTGGTGTCCTCGTAGAAGAGGGCGAGCTTGGTCCGGTCCTTCGCGTACCGGTCGACCACGTCCCTTCCGAAGTTGAAGTTTTCCGGGACGTTCCATTGGAAATGTTGGCACGTCTCATGATAGTTCCCGATGTTTCCCATGCCGCACGCCTCCGACGAAAATAAAACGCAGACGGGAAACATACCGGGATCCGCCGGTTTAGTCAACCGCCGGCCCCCTCCGCGGCGGTTTCCGGACCGCCTTCGCGCGGCTCTGGACGTAGGCGTCCCGCACGGCGACGTACGGGTCCACCGCCGCGCCCGTCAGTTCCTCGTAGACGCCGATCCGCAGGGAAAGGTTGTTCTCCTCCCTGTAGCCTTTCACCCCGATGGAGGCGCCCGCCGGTTGGACGTACGAGACCGGGTCGAGAATCGAGTCGCCGAAGTACCCCGCGGTATCCCGCAGGGTGGAGGGACCCAGCAGCGGCCACACGATGTAAAAACCGTTGCCCAGGCCGTATTTCCCCAGCGTCTGCCCGAGGTCCGCATCCTTCTTCTCGAAGCCCCAGTTGTCGCGGGCGGTGTCGAACAGCCCTAAGATGCCCGTCGTGGAATTGAGGGCGAAGCGGATCAGCTCCGTTCCGGAGGCGCGGAGCTCCCCCTGGAGGAGGTGGTTCGCGAACCGGATTGGCGTCGCCAGGTTGGAGAAGAAATTGCGGATCGAGATCCGGAAGTCTTCCCCCACGACATAGTCGTACCCCTCCGCGACGGGCTTGAAGACCCAGTAGTATGCCTTGTCGTTGAATACGAACAGCGCGCGGTTGATCGGCTCGATCGGGTCGGCGATCCGCAGGGGGGCGGATTCCCCTTCCCCGAAGGACGGTTCCCGGAGGTCGTCCTCCGGCGGCGCGGAGGTGTTGTCCGCGGGCAGGACGGCGACGTTGTCCGCGGCGGCCGGTGACGGGGCCTCCGCGACGTTGTCCGCACCGAAGGAAGCGGTCGGGACCGCAAGCAGGAGCGCGAAAAACAGGAGCGCGGCGGGTCCGCGCTGAAACTTCGAGGCCATCGGGATCGTCCTTCCCCGGAGGATTGGAAAAACGGCAGAGCACGGTTATTGTAATAGGAATAGGATATGCCGATGGATAAAACGATATCGCTCGTGGAGTCGCTGGGCGCCTGGGCGCTCCGCCGCTCGCGCTCCCTCGGAAAGACCGGGGTGTTCCTCGGGTTTTCCCTGGCCCGCGTTGCGGTCCCGCCGTACCGGGTTCGGAACATCGTGCGCCAGATCCACTTCGTCGGCGTGAGGTCCGTGTTCGTCATCGCGCTGACCGCCGCCTTCACGGGGATGGTCCTCGCGCTCCACGGCTATTACACCCTCCGGAAGTTCGGGTCGGAGGGATTGCTGGGGCCCACGGTGGCCCTTTCCCTCATCCGGGAGCTGGGTCCCGTCCTGTCCGCCCTGATGGTCACCGGACGGGCCGGCTCCGCCATGGCGGCGGAGCTCGGCATCATGCGGATCGGGGAGCAGATCGATTCCCTGGAAACGATGGGGATCGACCCGATCCGGTTCCTAGTCGCCCCCCGCTTCGTCGGGTTCCTGCTGTCGCTGCCGCTGCTGACGGCGATCTTCGACGTCGTGGGGATCTACGGGGGATACCTGGTCGGGGTCCAGCTGCTGGGGCTGAACTCGGGGGTCTACTTCGGGCAGATGGAATCCAGCGTGGATCTGGTGGACATCACGAACGGCGTCTGGAAATCGCTCGCCTTCGCCCTCATCATCGCGTGGGTCTGCACGTTCAAGGGGTACCGCGCCCGCCGCGGGGCGGCGGGTGTGAGCAACGCCACGACGAGCGCCGTGGTGGTCTCCTCGGTCCTGGTCCTGGTGTGCGACTATTTCCTCACGTCGGTCCTCATATAGCCATGGAATCGACGGATCCGATCCTGCGGCTTTCCGGCGTGGAGACGACGCTCGAGGGGCGGAAGGTGCTCGACGGGGTCGACCTCGACATCCCGCGAGGGCGGATCACGGCGATCATCGGGCTTTCCGGCGCGGGGAAAAGCGTGCTGCTGAAGCACATGATCGGCCTGATGAAGCCGGGCCGGGGGCGGATCACGGTCGACGGCGCCGACATCAACCGGCTCCCGAAGAGGAAGCTCTACGAGATCCGGCGGCGGTTCGGGATGCTGTTCCAGTCGGGGGCGCTGTTCGATTCGCTGAACGTGTACGACAACGTGGCCTTCCCGCTGCGCGAGAAGACGGAGCTCGGCGAGGAAGCGATCCGGGAGAAGGTCGTGGGGATCCTGCGGACCGTGGGGCTGGAGAACGCGCAGGGGAAGTATCCCTCCGAGCTCTCGGGCGGGATGGTCCGCCGCGTCGCGCTGGCGCGCGCCGTGGTCATGTCCCCGGAGATCATCCTGCTGGACGAGCCCACGACGGGGCTGGACCCCATCATACGGACCTCCATCCTCAACCTGATCTGGACGACGCACGAGAAGTTCCGGTTCACGATGGTGATGGTCAGCCACGACATTCCGGACATCTTCCGGTATTGCCATCACGTCGTCGTGGTGAACGGGGGGAAGATCATCGAGGTGGGCCCCCCGGAACAGATACGCGATACGATCAACCCGTTCGTGCACCAGCTGCTCGACGGGGACCTTTCCGGTCCCCTGCATCTGGCGTGAGCGGGGAGGGAGCGCGCGGATGAAGCGTCTGAACGTGGATTTGGCGGTCGGGCTTTTCCTCATCACGGGGATCGCCTGCCTGGCGTGGCTTTCCATCAAGCTCGGGAAGGTCGAGGTCTCCGCGGCGGACCGGATCCGCGTGTCGGCGGAGTTCGCCTCGGTGGAGGGGCTGAAGTCCGGGGCGGGGGTGGAGATCGCCGGGGTCGAGATCGGCAAGATCGATTTCATCGAGATCCGTGACTACAAGGCGCTGGTCGGGATGTCGATCCGGAAGGACGTCCCTCTGCAGGAGGACGCGATCGCGTCGGTGCGGACCCGCGGACTGATCGGCGACAAGTACATCCGGATCTCCCCCGGGGCCTCGGACCGCCTGATCCCCGACGGGGGGAAGATCCGGGAGACGGAGTCGCCGGTGGACCTGGAGAAGATGATCGGGCAGGTCATCCACGGGAGGGCCGAGGACGGCGGAGGCGGGAAATGAGAAGGAACGGGACGGCCGCTTCCTGTCTGCTGCTCTGCCTGCTCCTCTTCCTTCCCGCCGCCGCGTCCGGCGGCGAGCCCACCGAGGCGATCCGCGGGGCGATCGACCGCGGGGTGGCGATCGTCACGCGCCCCGACCTCCAGGGCGACGCGAAGAAGGCCGAGCGGCGCGCCCTGCTCCGGAAGGAGCTTTTCCCCCATTTCAACTTCGACGAGATGTCGCGGCGCTCCCTCGGGGTGAACTGGAAGAACCGTACCCCCGAGGAGCGGCAGGAGTTCATCGCCGTGTTCAAGGAGCTTCTGGAGAACTCCTACGCGGGGAAGATCGAGGGGTACAGGGGCGAGAAGATCGTCTACGGGAAGGAGGCGCTGGACCTCCCGTACGCCGAGGTCCGGACGAAGATCGTCGACGCGCGGGGGGAGGAGTTCGCCGTGAACTACCGCGTCCTGAAGGACGGGAGCGGCTGGCGCGTCTACGACATCGTGATCGAGGGAGTGAGCCTCGTCAACAACTACCGTTCCCAGTTTACCGATCTGCTCGCCAAATATTCCTTCGCGGAGATGATGGAGCGGCTCCGGAAAACCGCGCGGAGCGCGGGGAAGGGCTGATGCGTTCGGCCGGCGGGTCGATGCTGCCGCCGCTCGCGCTGGCGCTCCTCCTCGCCGGCTGCGCCGCGGCCCGCCCCGCCCCGGAGGGAAGCCGCGAGAATCCCTATCCGCCGCCCGGGCCGCCGAAGGCCTGGGAGATCCGCCACGTCCCCACGGGGCTGGAGGTCTCCTTCGAAGGGATGATGGAGATGCTGTCCGGCGCCCGCCTGGTGTGCATCGGGGAGACGCACGACAACCGGAACGACCGCCGGGCGGAGCTCGACGTGATCCGCGCCCTCCACCGCCGCTTCCCCGGCAAGGTCGCCGTCGGAATGGAGATGTTCCGCGAGCCGCAGCAGGAGGTCCTCGACCGCTGGACGCGGGGGGAGCTGACGGAGGCGGAGTTCCTGGAAGCGCTGAAATGGCGCGACGCGGGGAGCTTCGATCCGCGGCCGTACATGGAGGTCCTCCGGTTCGCCCGGGACGAGCGCATCGACCTGGTAGCGCTCAATCCCTCGAAAGAGCTGCAGGAAGCGTTCCGCCGCCCGGAGGGCGGGGGCGGCCCGGAACAGGCGCGGCCCGGGCTTCCGGAGATCGGCGAAACCGATCCGTGGCAGCGGGCGGTCCTCCGCGGGATCTTCGTCGGCCACGCGGGCAGCGGCGAGGAGGCCTTCGAGGCGTTCCTGCGCGTACAGATTCTCTGGGAGGAGACGATGGCGGAGCGGGCCGTCGCCTGGCTGAAGGGGCCCCCGGGCGAAGGGAAGCGGATGGTGGCGATCACCGGCGGGATGCACGCCAGGTACGGATTCGGCCTTCCGAAGAAGGTGGTCCGGCGGATGCCGCTGGCGTACGCGGTCGTCCTCACGGAAGAGATCAGCACTCCGGAGCAGAAGAAGGGGCGGACGATGAAGACCGAGATCCCGGAGGTCCCGCTCCTCCCGGCGGACTTCGTGTGGCACGTGCCGTTCGAGGCGACCGCCGAGTGAAAGCGGGTTATACTTTCCATTGACTATCCCGGACCCATGGAGGGGACCGTGCCGTTCCTGATCCGGTTGTTGGCGAACGCCGTCGCGATGGTCGTTGTCGGCTACCTGCTGCCGGGCCTCATCCGGGTCGACGGCGTTGCGGCCGCGCTGGTCGCCGCGTTCGTCCTCGGGCTGGTGAACGCCGTGGTCCGGCCCGTCTTCGTCGTCCTCACCCTCCCGATCACCGTGGTCACCCTCGGGCTCTTCCTCCTGGTGATCAACGGGCTGCTGCTTCTCCTGGTGGACGCGATCGTCCCCGGGATCCACGTGAACGGCTTCCCCGGCGCCGTGGCCGGCTCCATCCTCCTCTCCGTCATCTCCTGGGTCCTGACGAGGACGGTTCCTTGAGCGCGACCGTGACGTTCCTCGGCGGGGCGCGGGAAGTCACGGGATCCTGCATCCTCGTCCAGGCGGGGGAAAGCCGCTTCCTGGTGGATTGCGGCATGTTCCAGGGCGGGAGCGAGAGCGACCGGAAGAACGCCCGGAAGTTCCCGGTCGCCCCCTCTTCGATCGACTTCGTGCTGTGCACCCACGCGCACATCGACCACACGGGGCTGATCCCCAAGCTGGTCAAGGACGGCTTCCGCGGCCCCGTGCACTGCACCGAGGCGACCGCGGACCTGTTGAACATCATGCTTCCCGATTCCGGCCACATCCAGGAGCGCGACGCGGAGTGGGAGACCCGGAAGCGGCAGCGCGGCGGGAAGCGGAAGGTGGCCCCGCTCTACACGGAGGACGATGCCCGCGCCGCCGCGGCCCATTTGCGCCCCGTCGCCTACGGGACCCGCATCGAGCCCGGGCCGGGGATCTCGGCGACTTTCCTCGACGCGGGCCATATCCTCGGCTCGGCGATCGTCGTCGTCACGGTGCGGGGCGACGGGCGGGAGCGGCGGCTGGTCTTCAGCGGCGACCTGGGACACAAGGGGCTGCCCATCGTGCGCGATCCCTCGCCGGTCGACCGGGCCGACCTCGTCGTCATGGAGTCGACGTACGGCAACCGCGTCCACAAGGGGATGAAGGAGTCGATGGACGAATTCGTCCACGCCGTCAACGACACCCTGCGGAGGAAGGGGGGGAACGTGATCGTCCCCGCGTTCGCCGTGGGGCGCGCTCAGGACATTCTCTACGTCCTTGCCGACCTCACCCGGAAGGGGCGCCTGGAGGGGATCACCGTCTACGTGGATTCCCCCCTGGCGATCGACGCGACGCGGATCACCATGAGCAACCACAAGGTCTTCGACGAGGAGACGAAGGACCTCAAGCAATGGTGGCTCGCCAACCGCGACGCGCTCAAGGTGATCCTCGTGAAGGACGCGCAGGAATCGATGGCGCTGAACTCGCTCCGGGGGGGCGGGATCATCATGGCCGGCAGCGGGATGTGCAACGCGGGCAGAATCAAGCATCACCTCAAGCACAACCTCTGGCGGAAGGAATGCAGCGTGGTGTTCGTCGGGTTCCAGGCGCAGGGGACCCTCGGCCGCAGGATCGTCGACGGCGCGAAGCGGGTGAAGGTGCTGGGAGAGGATATCGCGGTGGCCGCGGACGTCTACACGATCGGCGGGCTGTCCGCCCACGCGGACCGGGAGGACCTTTTGGCCTGGGCCGGCCGCTTCGAGTCGCAGCCGGGGAAGGTGCTGGTGACCCACGGGGAGGAATCGGTCTCCCTCGAATTCGCGCAGACGTTGCGCAACCGGCTGGGATGGGACCCCGTCGTTCCCCACCCCGGGGAACCGATCGTCGTGTGACCGCCGTGCGCCGCGCCGCCGCGCTGTTCACGCTTCTCGCGCTCCTCGCCCTCCCCGCCTTCCGGGCGGCCGCGCATGAAGCGCAGGACGAGGGGCTGGCGGGAGTGGGCGTCGACGAGCGCCTCGGGGCCCGGGTCCCGATGGAGCTGCCCTTGATCGATCTCTCGGGGAAGACGGTCCGGCTGGGCGACTACCTCCGCGGGGGGCCCGCGATCCTGACGCTGAACTACTACACGTGCCCCATGCTCTGCCCCCTGACGTTCCGGTCCTACGCCGCGACCATGGACCAGGTGAAGGGGCTGTCCGTCTCGAAGGATTACCGGATCGTCACCGTGAGCATCAACCCGGAGGAGGAGCCGCGGAACGCCCGGGCGCGGGCGGACGAGACGCACTCCTTCCTGAAGGGGCTCGCGGACGCGGACGACCGCTGGCTGTTCCTGAGGGGATCGCCGGAATCCATCCGGCGGCTGACGGAATCCGTCGGCTTCCGCTATAAGAAGGTTGGCGTCGAATACGCGCACGCGACCGTCGCGATCGTCCTGACTCCCGACGGTGCCGTATCCCGCTACCTGTACGGGATCGAGATCCCGCCGCTGGACCTGAAGCTCGCCCTCATCGAGGCGGCGGGCGGGAAGATCGGCGCTTCCACCGCCGCGAACGCGATCCTGATGTTCTGCTACCAGTACGACCCGGCGGGGAGGAAATACGCCCTGGTCGCGAGGAACATCATGAAGGCCGCGGGGGCGGCCACGCTGCTCCTGCTCGCGGCGCTGTTCCTGTATCTCCGGATCCGTCCCGGGCGGAGGGCGCCGGGCCGGGAGGCGGGGGAGTGATGGCGGAAGGGCTCGCATTCGGGGCGGCTTCGGAGCAGGCCGCGCGGGTCGACGGCGTGTTCGTGATGATCGCCGTCATCGGCGGCTTCTTCTTTTTCCTCACCCAGGGGCTGCTCATCTGGTTCGCCGTGAAGTACCGGCGCCGCCGGCCGGACCGGGACAACGAGACGCCGCAGATCACGGGGAACCACCTCCTCGAGTTCTTCTGGGTCCTCATCCCGTCGATCGTGGTGGTCGCCATCTTCTACTACGGCTGGAGGGTGTATGCCGACCTCTCCGGCCCCCCGGAAGCGGCGACGGAGGTCCACGTCAACGGCCGCCAGTGGCTGTACGAGGTGCGGTACCCGGACGGCCGGACCGCGGTCAACGAGATCCGCGTGCCCGCCGGGAAGACGGTGAAGTTCCTCCTCTCCGCCTCCGACGTCATCCACGGCTTCTCCCTGCCGGATTTCCGGGTGAAGATGGACATGATCCCGGGGCGGATCACGACGCTGACTCTGCACCCGGAGCGCCCGGGGCGCTTCCAGATCTACTGCACGGTCTACTGCGGCACGCAGCACTCCAACATGCTCGCGGAGCTGATCGTGATGGCGCCGGAGGAATACGCGCGGTGGGAGGCGGGGGAGCGCGAAGGGCCGGCGGGGGCGGTCGAGCCGCCGGCGGCGCGCGGAGAGCGGCTCGCGAAATCCGCGGGCTGCCTGAACTGCCACGCCGTCGAAGGCCCGGCGAAGATCGGCCCGAACCTCAAAGGGCTGTTCGGCTCGAAGCGGCCGCTGGAGGGCGCGGCCGAAGCCGTCGCCGACGAGGAGTACCTGAGGGAATCGATCGTGGACCCGGGCGCGAAGATCGCGAGGGGATACCCGAACGTGATGCCGACCTTCAAGACCACCCTGACCCCGGAGGACGTCTCCGCGCTGGTGGAATGGCTGAAAAAGCTGAAATGAGGGCGCCGTGGAAAATGACCGCGTGACGGAAAGCGGCGGGGACGAGAGCGGGTACCTGGCGGAGCGCGGCTGGCGCTCGTGGGCGTTCACGCTCGACCACAAGCGGATCGGCGTGATGTACCTCCTCACGACCATCGTGTTCTTCCTGCTGGGGGGGCTCTTCGCCATGCTGCTGCGGCTGGAGCTTCTGACGCCGCAGACGAAGTATTTCAGCGCCCACGCCTACAACGTGTTCTTCACCCTCCACGGGGCGATGATGATCTTCCTCTTCATCATCCCCGCCATCCCCTCGGGGCTGGGCAATTTCTTCATCCCGCTGCACATCGGGGCGCGGGACGTGGCGTTCCCCCGGCTGAACCTCGCAAGCTACTGGGTCTTCGTCGCCGGCTTCCTCGTCGTCCTCGCCTCCCTCGTGGCCCCGATGGACACGGGGTGGACTTTCTACACTCCGTACTCGGCGAAGACGGGGGCCGCGGTGGCGACCCTCTCCTTCGGGATCTTCCTCATCGGGATGTCCTCCATCCTGACCGGGCTGAACTTCATCGTCACCGTCCACAAGCTGCGCGCTCCCGGGATGACGTGGCACCGGATGCCGCTGTTCGTCTGGGGGATGTACGCCACCAGCATCATCCAGGTCGTCGCCACCCCCGTGGTCGGGGTGACGTTCCTGCTGCTGGCCATGGAGCGGCTCCTCGGGATGGCCTTCTTCGACCCGGCCAAGGGGGGGGACCCGGTCCTGTTCCAGCACTTCTTCTGGTTCTATTCCCACCCGGTGGTCTACGTGATGATCCTCCCCGCGATGGGGATCGTCTCCGAGGTGATCCCGGTCTTCTCGCGGAAGCCGATCTTCGGGTACAAGGCCATCGCGTACTCCTCGCTGGCGATCGCCTTCATCGGCTTCCTGGTGTGGGGGCACCACATGTTCACCTCGGCGATGTCGCCGCTGGCCAACGCGATCTTCTCGTTCCTGACCTTCTTCGTGGCCGTGCCCACCGCGGTGAAGGTGTTCAACTGGATCGCCACGCTCTACAGGGGGTCCATCACCTTCGAGTCCCCCATGCTGTATGCGCTCACTTTCATCTTCCTGTTCATCATCGGCGGGCTCACGGGGCCGTTCCTGGCCGCGCTGAGCACCAACGTCCAGCTCCACGATACCTACTTCGTCGTGGCGCACTTCCACTACACGATGATGGGCGGAACCGTCATGGGGTTCTTCGCGGGGCTCCACTACTGGTTCCCGAAGATGACGGGCCGGATGCCGGGCGAGAAGCTGGCGCGCGCCGCCTGGGCGCTGATCTTCGTCGGCTTCAACGTCACCTTCTTCACGATGTTCATCGTCGGCGTCCGCGGGATGCCGCGCCGCTACGCGGAGTACCTCCCGAAATTCCACCAGGAGAACGTGATCGCCACGATCGGCTCCTTCCTGCTGGCGGCCGGGGTCCTGCTGCTGTTCTGGAACCTCTGGCATTCGCTGCGAAAGGGCGCCCGCGCCTCCGGAAACCCCTGGCGGGCGCTGTCGCTCGAGTGGCGGACCCCCTCGCCCCCCGCGACGGAGAACTTCCACGAGATCCCGGAGGTGACCGACTGGCCTTACGGGTACGGGAAGCCGAAAAGGACGCCCGCGTGAGCGCCCCGCACGCGGCTCACGGCGGTCCGGCCGGGTTCGAGACGGCCAAGCTGGGCGTCTGGACCTTCCTCGCCACCGAGGTGCTCCTCTTCGGGGCGCTCTTCACCGCGTACGCGGTCTACCGCGCGGAGTATCCCGCGCTGTTCCACGCGGAGCACCTGAAGCTCGACCGCATCCTCGGCCTGGCCAACACGATCGTCCTCATCACGAGCAGCCTGACGGTGGTCCTCGGCGTCGACGCTATCCGGAAGGGGAAGGTCCGCCTGCTGCGGGGCTGCTACGGTGCGACGATCCTGCTGGGCGCGGTCTTCCTCTGCGTGAAGTACGTCGAGTGGACCGCGGAGTTCCGCCACGGGGCCTATCCGGGTACCAACATCTTCTTTTCCCTGTACTTTGCACTGACGGGGCTGCACGGGATCCACGTGCTCCTCGGCATGGGGGTTCTGGCATACGTCGTCGTTCTCGCGGGCAGGGGGCGGCTCTCGGAGAGCTACACCACGCCGGCGGAGATGTCGGGGCTGTACTGGCACTTCGTCGATCTGGTGTGGATCTACCTGTTCCCCCTCCTGTACCTGATCGGGTGAGGCGAAAGATGAGAACCGGGGATACGGGCGCCCGCCGGAGATACATCGGGGTCTACGCCGCGCTGTTGGCGCTGACGGTCGTTACCGTCCTGGTGTCATACGTGAACCTGGGGATAATGAACGCCGTCGTCGCGCTGCTCATCGCGTCGGTGAAGGCGTCGCTGGTGGCGCTGTTCTTCATGCATCTGAAGGGGGAGAGCCGGCTGGTGTGGGGGTTCGCCCTCGTCCCCATCCTGTTCCTGGTCCTTATCATCTTGGGGACGTTGTCCGACACGCTGTTGCGCTGACCGCCCGGGGCAGGGATAATCGGGGGAATACTCTGAGAAATTCGGGCTGAAGGCAGGAGGTGCCGCGATGCTCGGCCGTGCGACCGTGGGGGTCCTGTTCCTGGCGCTGGTGTGGGGAAACCTGGTGGCGGGGCTGAAGGCCGGGCTCGCGTGCCCGGACTGGCCGCTGTGCCACGGCAGCATCCTCCCGCCGTGGCGCTGGGACATCTACATGGAGTTCCTCCACCGGGTGATCGCGGGAGCCGGGGCCGCGCTCCTCGCCGCCCTGTCGTTCCGAAGGTACCGGGACTATCGGGGGCCGGCGCGGCTCGTCCCGGCGCTGACGCTGCTCCTCCTGGCGCTGCAGATCGTCATGGGGGGCGCCGTGGTGCTGCTCGAGATTCCGGTGCAGCTCACCACCGTCCACTTCATGGCCGGGATCCTGCTGTTCCTCCTCGCGCTCTACATGGCGCACTTCGACGGCGCGTTCGAGCCGCCCGATTTCTCCTTCCGCGGATCCTCCGCGCTGTTTTTCAGCCTCGCCGCCCTGGTCTATTTCCAGGCGGGCCTCGGCGCCTACGTCCGGCATCTCCAGGCCGGGCGGGCATGCCCCGATTTCCCGAGATGCCTCGGGGAATGGATCCCTTCCTTCACCGGCGCGGGCGTCCTGGCGCACTACTCCCATCGCCTGGCGGGCGTCATGATCCTGCTGACGGCGCTGGCGATCTGCGTCTATTTCCTGAGCGACCCGATCCAGCGGGTGAACCGCGGGCTGGGGGCGACGTTCCTCTTCCTGGTGGCGGCGCAGATCGGCATCGGGTGGATGGTGGTGCTCTCGGAGCTCATGTTCCTGGCCGTCGCGGTGCACCTCGCGACCGCGCTGGGGATCCTGTGGGTCCTCGGCCGCCTCTGGATCGGCGCGATCCGGGCGGAAAGGAATACGCTATCCCTGCCTCCCCTCTGAAGCCGTCCTCGCTCCTGCTGGTCAAGCCCGGCATCGTCGCCGCGGTCGCCCTGACGGGATTCGCGGGGATGGTCCTCGCCCGCCGCGGCTTGCCGGACGCCGCGACGGCCGCCCTCACGCTCGTCTGCCTCCTGGGCGCGGCCGGAGGATCTGCCGCCCTGAACACCGTGCTCGACGAGGAAACGGACGAGCGGATGCCGAGGCTCTCCCGGAGGATCGCGGCGCTCCGGAGCGTCGGCCGCGGTCGAATCGCGGTGTCGGCGGCCGCTGCCGTCGCCGCGTCGCTCGCGCTGGCGGCCTTCGGGATCAACCGGACCGTCTTCCTGCTGCTCGCCCTGGCCGCCGGGGGGTACTCGGTCCTGTACACGATGGTCTGGAAGCGCCGATCCCCCTACGGGACGATCCCCGGCGCGGTTCCCGGGGCGCTCCCGGCGCTGATCGGCTACGCCGCCGTGGAGCCGCGCCTCGGGGCGGACGGATGGATCCTGTTCCTGTTCCTCCTGTTGTGGCAGCCGCCTCATTTCTGGGCGCTGGCGCTGAAATACCGCGAGGAATACCGGGCGGCGGGGGTGCCGGTCCTCCCGGTGGCGTTCGGCGAGCCGTACACGAAGGTGCTCATCTTCCTCTATGCGGCGGCGCTCCCGCCGCTGACCCTTTCCCTCTGGGCGCTGGGGGGGCTTTCCGGCTTCTTCGGGTGGGCGTCGTTCCTGCTCGGGGCGGCATTCCTCGGGATCTATTACGGGGACACGGTGGCCTCCCGCCGCTACGGGCGCGCCTTCGCCGCCTCGATCGGCTACCTCGTGCTCGTGATGCTCGCTTTGCTGGCGGACATCCTCCTGCGTGCGTTATGATGCTCCCATGAGCCTGCTGGTCGTCGGATCGATGGCGTTCGACAGCATCAAGTCGCCGTTCGGGGAGGTGGAGCGGGTCGTCGGCGGGTCGGCCACCTACTTCTCCCTGGCGGCGAGCTACTTCGCCCCCGTCCGCCTGGTCTCCGTCGTCGGGCGCGATTTCCCGAAAGCCACCGTCGAGATGCTCGCCTCCCGCGGGATCGACCTCCAGGGGCTGAAGATCGCGGACGGCGAGACCTTCCACTGGAAAGGGTATTACGAGTACGACCTCAACACCGCCCACACGGTGCGTACCGACCTGAACGTGTTCAAGGATTTCGTCCCCGAGCTGCCGGCGGCCTGGAGGGAGACGCCGTACCTGTTCCTCGGCAACATCGATCCCCGGCTTCAGCTCGACATCCTGGCCCAGGTGCGCAAGCCCAGGATCGTCGCCCTGGACACGATGAACTTCTGGATCGCGAAGAGCCCGCAGCTCCTCCGGGAAGTCATCCGGAACGTCGATATCGTGGTCATCAACGAGGCAGAGGTCCGGCAGCTCACGGACGAGTACAACCTCGTGAAGGCGTCGCGGAAGCTGATGGACATGGGGCCGGGGCGCGTCGTCGTCAAGCGGGGGGAGTACGGCGTCCTGCACGTCTCCGACGGCACGGTCTTCGCGGCGCCGGCGTATCCGCTGGAGACCATCTTCGACCCCACGGGGGCGGGGGACAGCTTCGCGGGCGGATTCATGGGGTACCTTGCGTCCCGCGGGAGCGGCGAGATCGGCGAGATGGATTACCGCCTCGCGACGATGTACGGCAGCGCGATCGCGTCCTTCACCGTGGAGGCGTTCAGCACCGAGCGGCTCCAGGGGCTCTCCAAAGAGGAGATCGGCCGGAGGATTTCCGAGTTCCGGTCCCTCACGGAATTCCGGGTCTGACCATGCCGCAGCTCACGAAAGCCGCAAGAATGGTCTGGGAGATCGGGGCGGCGGAGGCCGCGCGCGGCAGGCACGCGCTGCTGGAGCGGGAGCACCTGCTCATCGGGCTTTGCAGCCTCGGGAAGATCCTCGATTACCTCCGTTTCACCCGGATCGAGACGCTTCCCGTGGACGCCATCCGGGAGGAGGGGGACCGCATCGCGGCCGCGTTCGCCGCCCAGGGCGTCTCGATCGACGCTTTCCGGAGGAGGGTCCGGTCGCGCCTGAGGCCGGGGAACATCGTCCACGCCGAACCCTCGGTCACCCGGAGCCGGGAATGCCTCTGGATCTTCCGGCGGGCGGAAGAATTGGCCGGGGCGGAAGGGGAGGAAGTTACCGCGGGCCACCTCCTTGCGGCGACCGTCGAAGCCGACGGGCCGATCATCTCCGCGGCGCTTGCGGGAGCGGGGATCTCCGCCTCGAAGCTGCTGCGGGACCTGCTCGAAGGGGCGCGGGAGGGGGCGCCTGTACCCGGCGTCCGCCGGGAGCCGGAGGCGGGCGCGGAGACGGGCGCGGACGCGGCCACGGACACCCCCGTGCTCGACCGGTTCGGCCGGGACATCACGCGGGCCGCGCGGGAGGGGCGCCTCCTGCCGTTCGTCGACTCCGACCGGACGCGGAACATCCTGCGGCAGCTCGTGATGGTCCTCATGATGCCCATGAAGAACAACCCGGTGCTGATCGGCGAGGCCGGCGTCGGCAAGACCGCGGTCGTCGAGGCGCTCGCGGAACGGATCGCAACCGGCAGGGACCGGGACCTGCTCCCCGGGCGGCGCCTGGTCGAGCTGACGATGGGCGAGATGGTGGCCGGAACGAAGTACCGCGGGGAGTTCGAGGAGCGGCTGACCAAGCTGATCGACGAGGTCCGGTCCCACCCGGAGGTCATCCTCTTCATCGACGAGTTCCACAACGTGGCCGGCGCGGGACGCGCCGAGGGCGCTCCGATGGACGCCGGGAACATCATGAAGCCCGCGCTGGCCCGGGGGGAGCTGCGGTGCATCGGGGCCACGACGATCTCGGAGTACCGGCGCAGCATCGAGAAGGACCCGGCGCTCGAGCGCCGCTTCCAGGCGATCCAGGTCCCCGAGCCGGGGCGCGACGAGGCGGTCGAGATCCTCGAGGGGATCCGCGCCCACCGGGAGCGGCACTTCGGGGTGACGATCGCGGACGCGACGCTCGATGCCGCCGTCGACCTGGCCGTGCGGTTCGATCCCACGCACTTCCTCCCGGACAAGGCCGTCGACCTGCTCGACCGCGCCTGCGCGGAGTGCCGCGTGCCGATGCTTTCCTTCGCTGCGACGGCGGATTCCGAGCCGTTCGTTCCCGCGGGAGTGGCGACGGTCACGCCGGAGCACGTCGCGCGCGTCGTGTCCTCCAAGCTGGGAGTGCCCCCGGAGGTGGCGACCGGCGGCCTGGGGGGGATCGCCGAGTCGCGGATACGGGGCCTCGAAGGGTTCCTCTCCCGGCGGATCGTCGGGCAGGAGGAGGCGATCGCCCGGGTATGCCGGCGTCTGGTCCTCTCCCACGCGGGGCTCGGCGACCGCCGGCGGCCGCTGGGGATCTTCCTGTTCCTCGGCCCTTCCGGCGTGGGAAAGACCTGGCTCGCCCAGGGGATCGCCGAGTACCTGTTCCCGGGGGAGAACGCCTTCATCCGCATCGACATGTCCGAGTACCAGGACGAGACGAGCATCTCCCGCCTGATCGGGGCGGCCCCGGGGTATGTCGGCCACGAGGAGGGAGGGCAGCTCGTCGACCGCCTCCGGACCACCCCGTACTCCGTTGTCCTGCTCGACGAGGTCGAGAAGGCCGCGCCGCGCGTCTTCGACCTGTTCCTCCAGCTCTTCGACGACGGAAGGATCACCGACGCGCAGGGGCGGACGGCGGACGCGCGCAACGCCGTCTTCATCATGACCGGGAACATCCGCGTCCGGACGGAAGCGGGATTCCACGCCGTCGGCGGGACCGTGGCGGCGGACGCCGCCCTCTCGGAAGCGCGCAGGCGCTTCCGCCCCGAGTTCCTGAACCGGGTGGACGAGCAGGTCGTGTTCCGCGCGCTGTCTCCGGAAGATGTCCGGAAGGTGCTGGCGGCGCAGCTCGAGGACCTGGGCGAGCAGCTTCTCCGGGACCACGGGGTGCGGCTCGTCGTCGAGGAGGACGCCGCATCCTTCCTGGCGTCCGAAGGGTACCGGCCCGAGTACGGCGTGCGCGAGCTGGCGAGGGCGATCGACCGGTGGGTTCGCGGCCCCATCGGAGCGATGAGCGCCGCGGGGGAGCTGGCCCGGAGGGCCGCCGCCTCCGTTCCCGTGACGGTCCGCCGGGTCCCGGAAGGAGTGAAGGTGGAGTAGAGTTTTTGGTGGTATCATGGGCTGGAGGGCCAATCGATGGCAACGACCCGCTACGAGCCCGCCAGCCGGAAAAACGTCGACAGGACATCGGATCCCTACCTGCCCAGGAAGGCAGCCCCTTCGGTGGGCGTCTGCCCCATCTGCCGCGTAATCTCCAAGAAGAAGCGCTGGTACATCGACGAGAAGGAGGCCGCCTCGCTCATGCGCGCCGGCGCCCCGTTGAGGCGATGCCCCGCCTGCTCCAAGATCGCCGACGGGTTCCCCTCCGGGGTGCTGACGCTGCGGGGAAGGTTCCTCAAGACCCACCGGGAGGAGCTCGTGAAGCTCGCGCGCAAGGAGGAGGAGCGGGCCCGCGGAATCAATCCTCTCGAACGGATCATGGAAATCCGTGACGCCGACACCGGCGTCGAGCTGCTGACCACGGACGGCAAACTCGCCCAGCGGATCGGCAGGGAGATCCGGAAGGCGTACCGGGGCGCCATCACTTACAAGTGGGCGGAGGACGCCGACCTCCTCCGGGTCACCTGGACCCGGGAAATGTGATGCCGGAAAGCGGAAATTTGTAAAGTTTTCCTGACGTAGCGCCGATAACGCCTCCCGGATCTCAAATGCGCGGCGGGATGCGGGGGGTAATCGGTGCGGGTCTGGCGCTCGATACTGAACGGAAATTTCCGGGATGCGTGGAAGGAGCTTTCCAAGCGCCCGGATTCGGAGCACGAGCAGGCGCTGATCCGCGTCGTCATCCTCCTCCTGGTTCTTGCCTACCTCCTGGTCTACTGGTTCCTGCTCCGGAAAGGACCGCTCACCGACCATGAAACGCGCATTCTCTACACGGCCTTTATCTATCCCGTCTGCGCCGTCGGCATTTTCCTCCACATTGTGTTCCATCCCGGGATTTCCCCGATTCGCCGCTACATCGGTATCGTGGGGGACCTCGGGCTGATGGCCCATGCCATCGCCCTTACCGAGGAGGCGGGCGCCCCGCTGTACGTCATCATGCTATGGGTGATCTTCGGAAACGGGTTCCGGTTCGGCAGGAAGTATCTCCTCGTCGCCGCCCTCGTCGGAACCGCCGGCTTCGGCCTGGCGATCTCGGTCAATCCCTTCTGGTATGAGCGGCCGACGCTGGGGATCGGCCTGCTGATGGGTATCCTGACGCTTTCGATGTACATTTCGGTCCTGCTGAAGAAGCTGACGGCCGCGGGGCAGCGCGCCGAGGAGGCGAACCGGGCGAAGAACAGGTTCCTCGCGAACATGAGTCACGAGATGCGAACCCCGCTGAACGGGATCATCGGCCTGATCGACCTGTTGAAGGGGACGCCGCTTTCGTCGGAACAGGAGGTGCTTGCGAAAACGGCGGACGCCTCGGCGCGGACCCTGCTGCACCTGATGCAGGACATCCTGGACCTTTCCAAGATCGAGGCCGGCAGGGTCCAGGTGCAGGTGACCGATTTCGACCTGCACGAACTGGCGAAGAACGCCATGGCCATCATCGAGCCCCAGGCTCGGAGCAAGGAACTCGGAATGTACCTCCACGTGGACCCGAAGGCGCCTTTCCTCCTGAGAGGAGACCCGCTCCTGCTGCGACAGGTCCTGCTCAACCTTCTGGGGAACGCCGTGAAGTTCACGGAACGCGGAGAGGTCGGGACCCGGATCCTCCTCGAAAGGGAGTCCCCTTCGAGCGCCACGGTCCGGTTCGAGGTCGTCGACACCGGGATCGGAATCCCGCTTTCCGCACAGCAGCGGATCTTCGACCGATTCGCCCAAGCGGACGAGTCGATCACCCGGAAATTCGGCGGTACGGGTCTCGGCACGACGATCTCCAAGGAGATCGTAGAGATGATGGGGGGGCGGATCGGCCTCACGAGCGCCCCCGGACAGGGGTCCACCTTCTGGTTCGTCGTCGAGTTCGAGAAGCGGGCCGCGGAATCCGGCGAGCCGGCGGCGAAGGCGCTTGCGGAGCGGCGGGCACTGGTCCTCTCCGGCCCCCCGGAGTCTGCGGAATCGATCCGCGGGATGCTTGCGACGTGGGGAGTCCGCTCCGTCCTGGTGGACCGGGCGGCGCAGGCGTTCGCGCACATGGTAACGGCCGCGGACGGGGGAGTCCCCTTCGACTTCGTTCTGGTCGTCGGGGGCGGCCTCGACATGGACGTCCTCGCCTTTGCCCGCGCCGTGCGGTCGGACCCCACGATCCGCCAGACGAGCCTGATCCTGGTCTCCGGGAACGGGGAAAGCCCGGAGGCGATGGTGAAGTGCGGCTACACCTCCTGCCTCGCGGCGCCGCCGGACAAGGCGCTGCTGTTCAATGCCATTCATCTGTCCAATCCTGAAGCCGGCGACGGCCTCTCGGTGGCCAGCCTTGCGGACCGGTACCGGCAGCGAAACGCGGGGGGGCGGAAGCTCCGTGTCCTGGTCGCGGAGGACAATCTCACGAACCAGATGGTCATCGCGAAGATCCTGGAGCGGGCGGGCCACGAGGTGACGCTTGTCGGCGACGGGGAGAAGGCGCTCGACGCCCTGAACTCCCGGACGTTCGACATCACCCTCATGGACCTCCACATGCCGGTCATGGGCGGAGTCGAGGCGGCGAAGCTCTACCGGTTCATGGAGCGGAGAACCCCCAGGATGCCTATCGTGGCCCTGACGGCCGACGTTACGCGGGAGGCGCAGGCGGAGTGCTCGGAAGCGGGGATGGAGGCGTGCCTCACCAAGCCGATCGACACCGGCAGGCTTTTCGAGCTGTTCGAGGCATTGCTTCCAGGG
>JBFLWB010000014.1 GCA_040758155.1 Thermodesulfobacteriota bacterium | reverse complement strand
CGCATTTCTCACCAGCCTCCTACTGCGGCGGCGGATACGGGCATGTCTACTGCGTTGCGCTCGGTCGGGCTCCTCGACGCACTGTCAAGTGCGCCTCCGGTGCCCTCGGTCGCGACGCCTTGTAGCCGCGTCCGTCTCCCCCGCCTCGCTACGGACGCTGGTGAGAAATGCGGGTTAGCCGGTTGTCGGGGTTGCGGCTCTCGCCGACGGAGGTGACCCGGATCCCCGCAAGGTCGACCACCGGGCATTTGTACTCGCAGATTCCGCACCCGATGCACAGGTCCGTCTCCACGACCGGGACCTTGACGACGGCCCCGCCCTTCCCCGGGTGGTCCCGGAAGACGATTGCCTTTTTCGGCGTGGGGCAATGCTCCTCGCAGACGATACAGGGGGTTCCCTGCGCGAAGGGCAGGCACCGGGACGGATCGACGAACGCAAGCCCTATGACCGTCTTGCGCTTCTCCTCCCGGCCGATCTTCCGGATGGCGGAGGTGGGGCACACCTGCCCGCAGAGGGTGCAGTTGTACTCGCAGTAGCCGATGCGGGAGATCAGCATGGGGGTCCACAACCCTTCGAGGCCGGCCTCGAGCAGCGTGGGCTGCAGCCCTCCCGTGATGCAGACCTTCATGCATTCCCCGCAGCGGACGCAGCGTGAGAGGAAGTCGTCCTCCTTCCGGGAGCCGGGAGGGCGGACGAGAGAGGGAGAAGGGAACGCCGAGGCGGGGGTGGTCTTCAGCACCAGCGCGGACGCGGCGCCGAATGAAAGCGCAGCCAGCGCCGAACGACGCCGCACGTCCACCCGGTCCTCCGTGCCCCGCTCCGTGGAGAACTTCCACGAGAGCGCGTCCTCCGGGCAGACCGCCGAGCAGTTGAAGCAGGTCACGCATTCCGAGGGGGACCAGTTCCCCTGCGTGTGCGGGTTCGCGCCGCCCGCGCAGGCGTCGCGGCACGCCATGCAGCGCGTGCACTTCTCGTTCATCGAAAGGCGCAGCAGCCCGAGGCGGGACAACCATCCCAGCAGCGCCCCCAGCGGGCAGACGAAGCGGCAGAAGAAGCGCGTGCGGTACCGGTTCAGCGCGAGGACGCCCGCGAGCAGCAGAAAGAAGAGGAACGCCTGCCCGTACCGCGAGGCGTGGAAGGGGAGGAAATGTGCCTGCAGGAAAGTGTACGCGCCGTCGAAGAGGTCCGAAACGGGGCGCGACGGGAGGGCGTACCCCCATTCGAGGACCCCGCGCAGCGCGGCGTTGACGGCGGGGAGGATCGAAAGCGACAGCGAGCGGATCAGGAAGGAGATCGGGTCGAGAATCCCCGCCGCCTGGAGGCCGAGGAGGGCCGCGCCCAGGAAAAACAGCAGCACGAAGTATTTCCAGCGGCTGCCGGCGGTCTTCACCCCCCGCTCCGGCGCCGCGGGCCGTCCCGCGTAGCTTACCGCGTGGTGCAGCGTGCCGAAGGGACAGACCCAGCCGCAGAACGCGCGTCCGAACAAAAGCGTCAGCGGCACGATCGCAAGCGCGAGGAAAAGCGCCGCGGGGAGCTTGTGCGCCGAAAGGAGCGACGACGCGAGCACGAGGAGGTCGGCGTCCAGGAAGACCTTCACCGGGTAGGCCAGCTCGTCGCCGCCGCCGTAGTCGGTCTTTATCAGGAGGACGAAAAAAAGCGCGAGGAACGCCGCCTGGGAGATCCGCCGGGCGGTCCGCTTCGCGTCGGAGGCTGTGCGCACCGTGTCGTCCGCCCTACTTGTAATCGGGCCGCGTTTCGTACGGCAGCGGATCGGCCGCGTCCGCCTCGGCGAACGCCCGGAGACGCAGGGCGCAGGAATCGCACCGCCCGCACGCCTTCCCGCTTTCCCGGTAGCAGGACCAGGAATGATCGAAGGGGACGCCCAGCGACAGCCCCATCCGGACGATGTCCTTCTTCTTGAGCCCGATGAAGGGCGCCTTGACGACGATGCCGCTCCCTTCCTTCGTTCCCCGGCGGATCGACTCGTTCATCGCCTCGTAGAACTCAGGGCGGCAGTCCGGGTAGCCGGAGGAATCGGCGGCCACGGCCCCGATGTAAATGTTCCTGGCCCCGAGGACCTCGGCCCACGACACGGCGATGGCGATCAGGTGCGCGTTGCGGAAAGGGACGTACGTCACCGGAACGTCCCGCCGCTCCAGGTCGGCCTTCGGGACCTCGATCGACCCGTCGGTCAGCGCGCTTCCGCCGATCGTCTTCAGGTACCCGATGTCCGCGACCAGCCGGCGCCCGGGCGGGACCTCCAGGAATTCCGCGATCCGCCCGAAGCAGGCGAGCTCCCGGGCCTCCGTGCGCTGCCCGTAATTGACGTGGAGCAGCGCCAGCTCGCATTCCCGGCGGCAGAAGGCGGCCATCACCAGGCTGTCCATCCCGCCGCTGACCAGCGCGATCCCGATCGGCTTCCCCTGCCTGTCCATGTCAGACCCCACGGCGGTCAGGCCCCCAGACGCATTTGTGGACCTGGAGGTGGAACCGGACGTCCAGCGCGTCCTCCACGATCCACCCGGCGAGCTTCTCCGGCGGGAGGAACCCGAAGGCCGGGGAGAAAAGGACCTCCCAACGGGACTTCCCGCGGCGTTTTTCCAGCACCTCCCGCGCGAACTCGTAATCCTCGCGCGAGGAGATCACGAACTTCACCTCGTCCCGCTCCCCGAGGTGCCGGAAATTGTCCCAGAGCATCCTTCCGTGCTCCCCGGATCCGGGGCACTTGACGTCCATGATCTTCACCGCCCGCGGATCGAGGGAGGACAGGGAGATCGAGCCGTTCGTCTCGACGAGCACCAGCATGTCGAGGTCGAGAAGGGCCTTCACGAGGACGGGCGCCTCCTCCTGGAGCAGCGGCTCCCCCCCGGTGACGCAGACCCGGCGCAACCCGAACGCGGCGACGCGGGAAACCGCGTCGTCCAGGGAGAATTCCACGCCGGAATCGTAGGCGTAGGCGGTGTCGCAGTATCGGCAGCGCAGGTTGCACCCGGTCAGCCGGACGAAGGCGAACGGATACCCCGCGTACGATGTCTCCCCCTGGATGCTCGCGAAGATCTCCGTGACGGTCAGCAACGGCTCAGCCAGTGCTGGAACAGGGCGTTCCTTCCCCGGAGGATGTCGAAGAAATACGCCTGGATCTGCTTGGTGACCGGCCCCGGCTTCCCGGCGCCGATCTTCCGGTCGTCCACCTCCCGTACGGGGGTGATCTCCGCGGCGGTGCTTGTGAGGAACATCTCGTCGGCGATGTACATCTCGTCGCGGGTGAGCCGGGATTCCTTGATCGGGATGTCCATTTTCTGCGCGATCGTGATCACCGAGTCCCGCGTGATCCCCGGCAGGACGGAGGTCAGCGGCGGCGTCTGGAGGATCCCGTTGCGGACGATGAAAACGTTCTCGCCGGTGGCTTCCGCGACGTGCCCCTCCGCGTCGAGGAGCACCGCCTCGTCATACCCCCCCTTGACCGCTTCCCACTTCGCCAGCACGAAGTTGGCGTACTGGCCGCACACCTTCCCCTTGGACATCGCGGCGTTGATATGGTGCCGGGCGAAGGAGGAAACTTTCGCGCGGATCCCCTTCTTCTGGCTGTCCTCGCCGGGGGAGGCGCCCATGGGCCAGGCCGCAATCGCCACCCGGACAGGGTTGGACCGGGCGAACAGCCCCATTTCTCCCTCCCCGAGGAACGCGATCGGCCGAATATATCCTTCCTCCAGCTCGTTCGCCTGCAGCGTCTTGTGGATGGCGGCGCATATCTCTTCGTGGGTGAAAGGGATTTCAATTTGTACAATGTGCGCCGAGGCGAAGAGCCGGTCGACGTGCTCCTTCATGCGGAAGACCGCGCAGCCGCCGTCGTCGGTCTTGTAGCAGCGGATCCCCTCGAACACCCCCAGGCCGTAATGCAGCGTGTGGGAAAGGACGTGTACCTGCGCCTCGTCCCAGTTGACGAGCTTGCCGTCGGACCAGATCTTCCTGGGCTTCTGCACCGCGGGCCGCCCTCCCTCCGCATGGGTATGTGATATTCTTGCAACAGCCGGAAACGGTGTCAAATCAAGGAAGAGGAAGGACTTGCCGCAGAACTCCTTCGCGCCGGCGGGACCCCGGGAAAAAAGGGAGCTTCGCCTCCGGACCGCGCGGCTCTCCCTGGCCGGCGGCATATCCCTGTGCCTCCTCAAGCTGGCGACGGGGATCCTCGCGGGGTCCCTCGGCCTCCTCGCCTCCGCGGCGGACAACATGGGGGATATCCTCATGTCCTTCGTCAACCTGATCTCGGTCCGCAAGGCGATGGACCCGGCGGACGAGTCGCACCCGTACGGCCACGGGAAGGTCGAGACCGTTGCGACGCTGCTCCAGGGGGGCGTCATCGCCCTGACGGGCGCTGGGGTGGTATGGGAGGCGGTCCGGCGCCTGCGGGAAGGAGTCGCGCCGGCGGGGATCGGCCTGGACGCGGGTATCTTCGTGATGGCGTTCTCGATGGCGGCTTCGTGGTGGCTCTCCGAGCGGATCCGGAAGGATGGAGAGGCGAGCGGCTCCACCGCGCTCGTCGCCAATTCGCTCCAGTTCCGAACGGACGTTTACTCGGGGGCGGGCGTCCTGTTCTCCCTGGTGCTGTTCCGGCTCACCGGGTGGAAGTGGCTCGACCCGGGGATCGCGCTGGCGGTGGGCGTCTACATCTTCGTCGTCGCGCAGCCGCTGCTGGCCGGGGCGGCGCAGGAGCTGCTGGACCGGGGGCTACCGAGGGAAACGGTACGGGAGATCGAGCGGATCATCGACGCGCACCGGCCGATGGTGCGGGATTACCACGCCCTGCGGACGCGGCGGTCCGGTCCGGAGCTGCACGTGGATTTCCATGTCGTGATGTGCCGGGAGCTGCCGCTGGGGGACGCGCACCGCGTGGTGGACCACCTGGAGCACGAGATCCACGAGCTCCTCGGGACCGCCCAGGTGGTGACCCACATCGACCCCTGCGACATCGCCTGCGGGGGAGTACGGGAGTGCGCCCGGGTCCGGAAGATGGTCCACGAGTTCGACGGCCCCGGCTACGACCGGAGGAAAGGAGAAGCCCGGTGAAAGGCTCGATGCTGTTCCTCGTCATCCTCCTGGCGCTGGTGGCGCTGTTCGCCGTCCAGAACCCCGGAATCATCACCGTGCGCTTCCTGACCCTCACCGGCGAAACGCAGCTCCTCGTGGTAATCGTCGCCTCGTTCGCGGCCGGCGTGCTGGGAGCGGGATTCGCGGCGCTGCCGGGATACTTCCGCCGGAGGTCCGAAGTGAAGGCCCTCAAGGCGGAGATCGAGACGCTGAGGCGGAAGGCGGAGCCGCAGAAGCCGCAACCCCCGGAGGCGGGAGGAACCGCGTGAAGGACCTTCCCGCGCGGCTGCGCGAGATTGCCCGCCTGCTCGCCGGACGGTACGGGAGCCCCGGGCTCTGCGGGCACGAGACGTCCCCCCTGGACAACCTCGTCCTGACGATCCTTTCCCAGAACACGAACGACGCCAACCGCGACCGCGCGTTCGCCTCGCTTAAAAGACGGTTCCCCACGGTCCCGCGGCTGGCCGCGGCCAAGCCTGCGGAGCTGGAAGGCGCGATCCGCGCGGGCGGGCTGGCGAAGGCGAAGGCGGCGGCGATCCTTTCCGCGCTGGCTCGGCTTCAAAAGGAGCGGGGCGGCTACACCCTCGAGTTCCTCCGCGCGATGCCGATGGAGGAGGCGCGCGCCTGGCTCGTCTCGCTCAAGGGCGTGGGCGTGAAGACCGCGAACATCCTGCTGCTGTTCTCCCTCGGGTTCCCCGCATTCCCCGTCGACACGCACATCCTCCGGGTGACGAGGCGTCTCGGGCTGGTCCCTCCGTCGTCCACTCTCGCGAAGGCGGCCCTTCTGCTCGAGCCGCACATCCCGGAGGGAGCCCACGTCCCGCTGCACCTGAACATCATCCGGCTGGGGCGCGAGCTGTGCAGGCCGCGGAACCCGCTGTGCCCGTCGTGCCCGCTGCTTCCCGTCTGCCCGACCGGGGCGAAGGCCGTCCGGCGGGGGAGGGCCGATTGACGATCCGGGCTGTCTTCCAATGGACTTTCATCGCGCTGCTGACGCTCGTCCTGGGCGTTCCTGCCGCGCTGATCGGCATGATCGCCCCCGGCAGGCACCGGAAGGGGAAGATATTCCTCTGGTTGTCGAAGATCTATTCCGGCATCGCCCTGTTCGTGTTCGGGGTGAAGGTGGAGGTCCGCGGCCTGGACCGCGTGGACCGGAGCGCGCCGTACGTTTTCATGGCGAACCACATCAGCTACGTCGATCCCCCCTCGCTGGCGTATGCGATCCCGCATCCGATGTTCTGGGTGTTCAAGAAGGAGCTGGCGAGGATCCCGGTCTTCGGGTGGGTCCTCCTTTCGCTGGGGCAGATCATGGTGGACCGGTCCGACGCCCGGCAGGCGCGCGGGGCGATGGCGAACGCGGCGGAGGGGCTCCGCGGGAACCAGTCGATCCTGATCTATCCGGAGGGGACGAGGAGCAAGGACGGAAATCTCCAGCCGCTGAAGAAGGGCGGCTTCCACATCGCGATCCGGACGGGGCTCCCGATCGTCCCGGTTCGGATCTCCGGGAGCGGCGACGTTCTTCCGCACGGAGCGATCGCCGCCCGGCCGGGGCGCGTGGTCGTCGAGCTGTTCGACCCCATCCCGACGGCGGGGCGCGCCGAGGCGGAGATCCCGGAGCTCATGGCCCGGGTTCGGGACGCGCTGGTTTCCTGAACGCCGGATCGAAGAGGTAGAACGCCAGCGTCCCCGCCCCCACCGCGGCGGCGGCGGCGCAGAACATCGCCCCGTAGCCGAAGCGCTCGGCGACGAACCCGAAGGCGGCCGCTCCCGTCACCATCCCCATGTCGAACGACCCGCTGAACATCGCCATCGCCATCCCGCCGGATTCGCCCCGCGACCGTTCCAGCACCAGCGCGGAGAGGGCGGGGAAGAGCAGCCCGTGACCCGCCCCCGCGGCGGCCCCCGCGACGGAAAGCGCCGCCCCCGCTCCGGCGAAGGGGATCAGCAGGTTCCCTCCGCACAGCAGGAGCAGGGAGACCAGCGTCACCCATTCGTGGGGAAGCCGGTCGAGGAGCCGGCGCCCCATCACCCGGGTGGCGATGACCGTGGCGGAGTAGACGAACATGAACACGCCGATCGACCCCCTTCCGCCGCCCAGCAGGTAGACGGGGAGGAACGTGAAGATCGATCCGTACGCCATGCCGAAGAGGCACCCGGCGGTGTTCGGAAGAAGGAACGGCCGCGTGAGATAGACCGCGAGCGACGCGAAGGAGATGCGCTCCCGCGCGGCGGGCTCGCGCATGCCGGCCGGGAGAAGGGCGGAAAGGACGGCGACGGCGGACGCCCCGGCGAACAGGCCGGCGAATCCCGCCTGGCGGATGACCCACTCCCCGACCC
>JBFLWB010000013.1 GCA_040758155.1 Thermodesulfobacteriota bacterium | reverse complement strand
GAAGTCGCTCTCCGACATGCTGAAAGGGAAAGGGGGGCGGTTCCGCCAGAACCTTCTCGGCAAGCGCGTCGACTACTCGGGCCGGTCGGTCATCGTCGTCGGGCCGGAGCTGAAGCTGCACCAGTGCGGCCTCCCCAAGAAGATGGCGCTCGAGCTGTTCAAGCCGTTCATCTTCAACAAGCTGGAGGAGGCGAACCAGGCCAACACCATCAAGCAGGCGAAGAAGATGGTGGAGAAGGAGAAGAGGGAGGTCTGGGACGCCCTCGACGAGGTCATCCGCCAGCTCCCCGTCATGCTCAACCGCGCGCCGACCCTGCACCGTCTCGGCGTCCAGGCCTTCGAGCCGGTCCTGATCGAGGGGAAGGCGATCCAGCTCCACCCGCTGGTCTGCTTCGCCTTCAACGCCGACTTCGACGGCGACCAGATGGCCGTCCACGTGCCGCTGTCCATAGAGGCGCAGATGGAGGCGCGCGTCTTGATGATGTCCACGAACAACATCCTTTCCCCCGCGCACGGGAAGCCGGTCATCGGCCCGTCCCAGGACATCGTGCTGGGGATCTACTACCTCACCCGGATGCGCGAAGGCCTCAAGGGGGAGGGGAAGCGGTTCGCCGGCCCCGAGGAAGTGCGGATCGCCTACGACGAGGGAGCGGTGGAGCTCCAGGCGGCGATCAAGGTCCGCATCGGCGGGAAGACCGTCGACACCACGGCCGGGCGCGTCCTGCTCTACGAAGTGGTCCCGCCGGAGGTCCCGTTCGACTTCGTGAACAAGCTCATGAAGAAGAAGGACCTCGCGGAGCTCATCGACGTCACGTACCGGAACTGCGGGCAGAAGGCCACGGTCATCCTTGCGGACCAGCTCAAGAACCGCGGGTTCCAGTTCGCCACGATGTCCGGCATCTCGATCTGCATCAACGACATGGTGATCCCCTCCAGCAAGAAGGCGATCCTCGAGCGCGCCTCCGAGGACCTCGACCGGGTCATCAACGAGCACGTGGAGGGGCTGATCACACCGGGCGAGCGGTACAACAAGGTCGTCGACATCTGGTCGGCGGCGACCGAGCGCATCGCCAAGGAGATGCTCAAGGAGATGGGGACCGAGACCGTCAAGGGGAAGGACGGGAAGGAGAAGAAGGTCCCGAGCTTCAACCCCATCTACATGATGGCCGACTCCGGGGCCCGCGGTTCGGACAAGCAGATGATGCAGCTCGCCGGGATGCGCGGCCTCATGGCGAAGCCCTCCGGCGAGATCATCGAGACTCCCATCCGGTCGAACTTCCGGGAGGGGCTGTCGGTCGGCGAGTACTTCATCTCCACCCACGGCGCGCGGAAGGGATTGGCGGACACCGCCCTCAAGACGGCGAACTCGGGCTACCTGACCCGGAGGCTCGTGGACGTGGCGCAGGACTGCATCGTCGTCGAGGACGACTGCATGACCCTCGACGGCATCGGCGTCCGGGCGCTGATCGAGGGCGGCGAGATCATCGACCGCCTCACGGACCGCATCCTGGGCCGCGTGGCGCTCGAGGACGTGTACGACATCGAGGGCAAGCTGCTGGTGGCGGCCAACGAGGAGATCACCGAGGAGGTCGCGCAGCAGATCGAGATGTCCGGCCTCGACGAGGTGAAGATCCGCTCCGTGCTCACCTGCGAGAGCCGGCGCGGGGTGTGCGCCAAGTGCTACGGGCGCGACCTGGCCCGCGGGAAGATGGTGGCCATCGGCGAGTCGGTCGGGATCATCTCCGCGCAGTCGATCGGCGAGCCGGGGACCCAGCTCACGATGCGGACGTTCCACATCGGCGGCATCGCCACGGCGGGATCCGTGGCGCAGAGCTCCCACCAGGCCAAGCAGGCGGCGCACGTGAAGTTCCAGGGGATCGTCGCGGTGAAGAACCGCGAAGGGAACCTGGTCGCGATGAACCGGAACGGTTTCCTCGTCCTCCTCGACGAGGGGCACCGGGAACGGGAGAAGTACCAGATCCCGTACGGCGCGACGCTCATGGTGGGCGACGGGGACAAGGTGAAGGAAGCCACGCGCCTCGCGGAATGGGACCCGTACAACATCCCCATCCTCACCGAGGTCTCCGGCGAGATCAAGTTCGGCGACATCATCGAGGGCACGACCATGCGGGAGCAGGTCGACGAACTGACCGGACGCTCCACCCGGGTCATCGTCGAGTCGAAGGACGCGGACGTCCGGCCCCGCATCTCCCTCAAGGACGACAGCGGCAAGACGCGCAAGCTGCCCGGCTCGACGTCCGACGCCCGGTACCTCCTCCCCGTGGGATCCAACATCCTGGTGGACGAAGGGCAGAAGGTCCAGGCGGGCGACATCATCGCGAAGATCCCCCGCGAGACGACCAAGACCAAGGACATCACCGGCGGGCTTCCGCGCGTCGCGGAGTTGTTCGAGGCGCGCAAGCCGAAGGAGTTCGCCCTCATCTCCGAGATCGATGGCGTGGTCCGGCTGGGAAAGGACTTCAAGGGGAAGCGGAAGATCCAGGTGGTGCCGGAGATCGGGGAGCCGCGGGAATACACGATCCCCCGCGGAAAGCACATCACGGTCCACGACGGGGAGCGGATCCGGGCCGGCGAGGCGCTCATGGACGGCTCGCCCAACCCGCACGACATCCTTCGCGTCCTCGGAGACAAGGAGCTGGCGCGCTTCCTGGTCAACGAGATCCAGGAGGTCTATCGGCTGCAGGGCGTCCGGATCAACGACAAGCACATCGAGACCATCGTCCGGCAGATGCTGCGCCGGGTGAAGATCGCCGACCCCGGGGACACGTCGTTCCTCGTGGGGCAGAGCGTGGAGAAGTGGATCTTCCGCGACGAGAACGAGCGGGTGCTGAAGGCGAAGGGGAGACCCGCGAAGGCGGAGCCGCAGCTCCTCGGGATCACCAAGGCGTCGCTCTCGACGGAATCCTGGATCTCCGCGGCTTCCTTCCAGGAGACGACGAAGATCCTGACCGACGCCTCCGTGCACGGGCGGGTCGACAGCCTCGCCGGCCTGAAGGAGAACGTCATCATGGGACGGCTGATTCCGGCGGGGACCGGCGGGGACACCTACCGGGGCGTGGAGTGCGAGTCCGACGCGCCGCTGGTCGTCGAGCCGCCCCCGGCCCCCTCGGAGTCCGAGGGCGAACCCCGGCCGGAGGAAGAGGAAGGTTCCTAGAGGGGCGGAACGGGATAAGAAAAAGAAATTGACAGGAAGCGGAACCGTTGCTATAAGAGATGTTTCCTTTGGAACGCTCTAAGAGCTGAGAGGAAAACGGAAGGAACAGGGAATGCCCACGATCAATCAGCTGGTACGGAAGGGGCGCGAGGCGATCGCCAACAAGAGCAATTCCCCCGCGCTCGAGCGCTGCCCGCAGAAGCGGGGAGTGTGCCTCCGCGTGTACACGACGACCCCCAAGAAGCCGAACTCGGCGCTCCGGAAGGTCGCGAGAGTGCGGCTCACCAACGGGGTCGAGGTCACGGTGTACATCCCGGGGGAAGGGCATAACCTGCAGGAGCACTCGGTGGTCATGATCCGGGGGGGGCGCGTGAAGGACCTCCCCGGCGTTCGCTATCACATCATCCGTGGGAAGCTGGATTCCGTTGGTGTCCAGGACAGACGGAAGTCGCGGTCGAAGTACGGTACCAAGCGACCCAAATAGCTTCCCGATTATCGGAACGGCGTCACCAACCGGCCCCGGCGCGTCTGCCGGAAAGGGTTAAAAAGGTCAGGAAAATCGCACCGCTTCCCCGGTAGTGGAACGGGAAGCGGGCGATTCCCGTTTGTTCGAGGGGAAAGATCCAGGTTTTCGGCCCAGGAGGTCGTGCTCATGCCCAGGAGAGGTTATGTTTCCAAGCGGGCCGTTCTGCCCGATCCCGTGTTCGGGGACGTGCTCGTGGCCAAGATGATCCACGCGGTGATGCTGCAGGGGAAGGCGCGCGTCGCCGAGAGGCTCGTCTACGGATCGATGGACATCCTGAAGGAAAAGACCAAGGAGGACCCGGTCGCGGTCCTCAAGAAGGCCATCGAGAACGCCAAGCCGATGGTCGAGGTCAAATCCCGCCGGGTCGGCGGCGCCACGTACCAGGTCCCGGTGGAGATCCGCCCGGAGCGGCGCCTGTCCCTCTCCATCCGCTGGCTGGTCGGCTATGCCCGGGAGCGCGGCGAGAAGACCATGATGCAGAAGCTCTCCGCGGAGCTGCTCGACGCCTACAACAACCGCGGCGTCACGATCAAGAAGAAGGAAGACACCCACAAGATGGCCGAGGCGAACAAGGCGTTCGCCCATTATCGCTGGTAACAGCGCGAAACGCTTAACGCTTATAGGGAATAGAGGGAATCGTGTCCAGGATCACTCCGCTCGAAAAAACCCGGAACATCGGGATCATGGCGCACATCGACGCAGGGAAGACGACTACGACCGAGCGGATCCTGTATTACACGGGCGTGTCCCACAAGATGGGCGAGGTTCACGAAGGCACCGCCACCATGGACTGGATGGAGCAGGAGCAGGAACGGGGGATCACCATCACCTCCGCCGCCACGACCTGCTTCTGGCGCGACCACCGGATCAACATCATCGACACCCCGGGCCACGTCGACTTCACGATCGAGGTGGAGCGGTCGCTGCGCGTCCTCGACGGCGCGGTCGCGGTCTTCTGCGCCGTCGGCGGCGTCGAGCCGCAGTCCGAGACGGTCTGGCGGCAGGCCGACAAGCACCGCGTTCCCCGCATCGCCATGGTCAACAAGATGGACCGCACGGGGGCCGATTTCGACCGCGTGGTCCGGATGATGCGCGAGCGGCTCGCCGCCAACCCGGTGCCCGTCCAGCTCCCCCTCGGGAAGGAGGACGGCTATCGCGGCGTGATCGACCTGGTCGGGATGCGGGCCCTTGTGTGGGAAGAGGACACCCTCGGCGCGAAGTACCACGAGGAGCCGATCCCGGCGGAGATGGCCGAGCGCGTAGCGGCCGCGCGGGAGCAGCTTCTCGAGGCGGTCGCCGACGTGAACGACAAGCTGCTCGAGAAGTACCTGCTCGGCGGCGAAATCGACGCGGCGGAGCTGGCGTCGGCCATCCGCGCGGCGACCATCGCCCTGAAGTTCACCCCGGTGGTCTGCGGCACCGCGTTCCGGAACAAGGGCGTCCAGCCGCTGCTCGACGCGGTCGTCGATTACCTTCCCTCCCCGGTGGACATCCCCCCGGTCGTCGGCATTCTCCCCGCGGACGGCTCCGACACCTCGCGGAAACCCTCCGACGACGAGCCGCTCTCGGCGCTGGCCTTCAA
>JBFLWB010000012.1 GCA_040758155.1 Thermodesulfobacteriota bacterium | reverse complement strand
CTCTGCGGCACGTATATAACCATTTAGATGGCCCGATTTTATAAGGGGCTTTCACTCATTGGAAGTTTATTGGCCCTTTGTTGACATCGGGCGGCGTAATAACATGGAAGGGCTGCTTGTCGGGGGGGAGCGCGAAAAGTCTAGGTCTATGAGACCCGGATTTTCAGATATACACCCCCCCGCCAAATGTTCGCATGTCGTTCCTGCTTTCACCGAGGCGGCGGACGTTTCCCGGTCGGGCATAAAGAAAAGGGAATATGATTTTCGATAAGGGGGAACGATGGATCCATTCGATCTCGTGGTGATCGGGGCGGGGCCCGGCGGGTACGTCGCGGCGATCCGGGCGGCGCAGTTAGGCATGCGCGTGGCCGTGGCCGAGCGCGACAGGCCGGGTGGGGTGTGCGTCAACCGGGGATGCATCCCCTCGAAGGCGATCCTCACCTCCGCGGGGCTGTTCGAGGAGATGAAGAACGCCGCCGCCCACGGCATCCGATGCCAGGGGGTCGAGGCCGACTACGGGGAGGTGATCCGGCGCAGTCGCAAGGTGGCCGACCGGATGTCGCGCGGCATCGCCTTTCTATTCAAGAAGAACAAGATCGAGCTGATCGCCGGGAGCGCGACGGTCACTTCGCCGACGACAGTCAAGGTCGGCGAGCAGGAGCTGACGGCGAAAAACATCCTCGTGGCGACCGGGACGGCGGTCCGCGGGCTTCCGGGGATCGAGCCGGACGGCGACGTCATCCTGACCAGCGACGACGCCCTGTTGAAGGAGGAGCTTCCGCGCTCGGTGACCGTCCTTGGCGCAGGCGCGGTGGGCGTGGAGTTCGCGTACATCTACCGGGCCTTCGGCGCCGAGGTCACGCTGGTCGAGATGGAGAGCCAGGTCCTGCCGAAGACCGACGGCGAGGTGGCGGCGGCGCTGGCGAAGTCGCTGCAGAAGCAGGGGATCAGAATCCTCACCTCCGCGCCGGCGAAGGGATACGACAAGGGGAAGCGCACCCTGACGGTCGCGAAGGACGGCAAGGAGGAGGCCATCGCGGCCGACAAGCTGCTGGTGGCCGTCGGCCGGAAGATGCTGTCCGCGGACTTAGGCCTCGAGGCGTGCGGCGTCCAGGTGGAGCGAGGGATCGTGAAGGTCGACGATCGGATGCGCACCTCCTGCCCGTCGATCTGGGCCATCGGCGACGTGACGGGGGGGATGATGCTGGCGCACAAGGCGTCCGCGGAGGGCGTCGCCGCAGCGGAAGCCATCGCGGGGAAGGATGCCCGCCGTCCCGACCCGGACCGGATCCCCGCCTGCGTCTTCTGCCGCCCCGAGGTGGCCACCATCGGGCTGTCGGAAGAGGATGCGAAGCGCCGGGGGATCGAGTACAAGGTGGCGAAGTTCCCGTTCATCGCGCTGGGGAAGGCCGTCGCCTCCGGGCACACGGACGGCTTCGTCAAGATGATCGCGGAGGCGAAGTACGGCGAGGTGATCGGCTGCCACATCATCGGCGCCGGGGCGCCGGACCTTATCGGCGAGATGTCGCTGGGGCGGACGCTGGAAACTACGTTCCACGAGATCGGCCGGACGGTCCACGCGCACCCCACGCTCCCCGAGGCGATCCGGGAGGCGGCGCTGATGCTTGGCGGCGAGTCGATCGACACATGAAATATCCTGTGGAATATCCTGCGAGGCGGCCATGACCGAGCGGAAAGACCGGGAACTGTACCACTGGCTCCGCCTGATCCGTGAATTCGAGGGGCGCGTTTCCGCTCTCGACAAGCAGGGGAAGCTGACCGGCGGCGTCTACTCCGGCAAGGGGCAGGAGGCGGTGACGGTGGGCTTCTGCCACGACCTGCGGAAGGAGGACTGGATCTTCCCCCTCCACCGGGACCTGGGCGCCTACCTCGTCAAGGGGGCGGACCCCCGGCTGCTGATGGCGCAGATCTTCGGCAAGCGCAGCGGTTTTTCCAGGGGGAAGGACTCCTACCTCCACGGCGGCGACCTGTCGAACGGGATCTTCGGCGCCACGTCGATGCTGGGCGGCACGCTTCCGGTGGCGGCGGGGATGGCCTTCAAGTTCAAGGTGCGCAAGGAGGACCGCGTGGCGGTGGCGTTCTTCGGCGAGGGGGCCAGCAGCCGCGGCGACGTGCACGAGGCGATGAACTTCGCCGGCGTCCACAAGCTGCCGGTGATCTTCGTCTGCGAGAACAACTTCTACGCCTACTCCACGCCGAACGAGCTCCAGTTCGCGGTGGACAGCGTGGCCGAGCGCGCCGCCGGCTACGGCTTCAAAGGGGACGTGGTCAACGGCAACGACCTGCACTCCGTGATGGAGTCCGCCCGGAAAGCGATCGACCGGGCGCGGAGCGGGGGAGGCCCCACGCTGGTGGAATGCCGGACCTACCGCTACCACGGCCACTCCGAGCACGACCGCGCGGATTACCGGGAAGAGGAAGAGGTCATCACCTGGGAGAGCCGCGACCCCATCGTCCTGTGGGAGCTGTACCTCGAGAGGAAGAAGAACGACATCAAGGCCGTCCGGAAGGAGACGGAGGAAGCGGTCCGCAGGATCGTCGACGAGGCCGTCTCCTTCGCGGAGGCGAGCCCCCTTCCCGAGGGGCCGGAGGCGATGGAGGACCTGTACGCCATGCCGATCGACACGGAGGTCCGCTGAAGCCATGCAGGTCACCTACATCGAGGCGATCCGCCAGGCGATGGAAGAGGAGATGGCCCGCGACGAGAACGTCCTGCTCATGGGGGAGGACGTCGGCGTCCTCGGAGGCGCGGTCAAGGTGTCGGCGGGGCTCA
>JBFLWB010000011.1:1632-24990 GCA_040758155.1 Thermodesulfobacteriota bacterium | reverse complement strand
GCGGGGCCGTGGCACGTCTCGCACGACAGGTCCCGGTGAAAGCCCGTCCGCTTCATGCCGTATAGCTCTCCGTGGCACTCCGCGCAGGCGGCGAAGCCGGCGTACCGCACGGGAAGGGCCCGCTCCCGCTTCACGTGCTCCTCCCACTGGAGGCGGACGTCCTTCATGGGGCGGGGAATGAGGACGAAGAACACGAGCGCCCCGAGAGCGGTCAGGGCCAGGACAACGACGATCAGCCGCGCCAGGGAATCCGGGATCTTCTCTGGAAGCTTGGGCATCGGCGGGCCCCCGTCACGTCGATCCGTTTAATGGATGAACTTCGTGTCCCCGATCACGGGCGTCACGCCGTCGTCCCCCACGTGGAACTCCCCCGCAAGGATCGGGATCGCGACGCGCAGCAGGAGCGTGTAGACGAGAAGGCCGGCGGCGGCGATGCCGACGGAAAGCAGGATCTCGATCCGCGTGGGCGAGTACTCGTAGATCTCCCCGAGGACGTCCGGGATCAGCCCGGGAAGGACCAGCCCCATCCCCTTCTCGATGTAGACGCCGATGAAGATCAGGACGCACCCGATGTTGAGCGTCAGGTGGTTCTCGCGCGTCCGGGGGACGAGGAACAGGACGAACGCGGTCGTGTTCATGATCATCGCCGTCCAGATGTACGGGACGAGGTCGCTGTGCCCCTTCAGGCCGAAGAAGAGGTAGTGCATCGGGGCGAGGTGGATCGTGCCGGAATAGTACTCCTTGAACACCTCGGCGCCCAGCAGGAACAGGTTGAGGAACATGGCGTAGGCGATGAGCTCCGCGATCTTGAAGATCGCCGCCTCCCGGATCTCGAAGCGGGTGTACCTGCGGATGAGCTGGAAGAGGATGATCATCAGCGCCGGGCCGGAGCAGAACGCCGACGCGAGGAACCGGGGGGCCAGGATGGACGCGTTCCAGAAGGGGCGCGCGGCGAGGCCGTTATAGAGGAAGGCCGTCACCGTGTGGATGGCCACGGCGGCCGGGATCGAGAACAGGATCATGGGATTGAAGAAGTTCGGGTTGGGCTCTTCCCGGTGGTAGTGCTTGTAGCAGATGTAGACCGCGATGACCAGGTTCAGCGCGAGGTAGGCGTTCAGGACCACGACGTCCCACGCAAGAAGCGACTGCGGGAAGTTCAGGATGCCGGCGAGGGGGATCAGGTGCCAGATCCGGTCGGGGCGGCCGAGGTCGACGGTGACGAAGAGCAGGCACATCACGATCGCGGAGATCGCCAGCATCTCGCCCAGGACGGCGATCTCCTTGATGGGCTGCCACTTGTACACGTAGGCGGGGATCACGAGCAGCACCGCCGCCGCCGCGACGCCGACCAGGAAGGTGAAGTTGGAGATGTAGAGCCCCCAGGACGCCTGGTCGCGCATGGCGGTGACGATCAGGCCGCTGCGGAGCTGGTAGACATACGCGGCCGCCCCGACCGCCATCAGGAACAGCAGCGTCAGGATCCACGCGTAGTAGGCGGTGCTTCCCCTCGCGACGAGGACCAGCGTCCCCTTGAAGAACTCCCATGCCTTCCGCATCGCCTTGCCCCGGGTCTCAGGTCGCATAGAAGTAGTAGAACTTCGGCTGCGTGTTCAGATCTTCCTTGAGGATGAACACGCGCTTGTTCGCGATGATGTACCGGATCTCGCTCTCCGGGTCGAGCAGGTTCCCGAACTTGCGGGCGCCGACGGGGCACGCCTCGACGCAGGCCGGGTACCGTCCCGGGACGTTGCGGACCCGCTGGATGCAGAAGGTGCACTTGTCGACCACGCCGACGGGGCGCGGGCGGTTGCCGAGGTAGTGCGTCTCCGTGACCAGCTCCGCCGCCGGCAGGCCGGGCTTCTTCCAGTTGAAGTGGCGGGCGCCGTACGGGCACGCCGCCATGCAGTACCGGCAGCCGATGCACCAGTTGTAGTCGACGACCGTGATCCCGTCCCGCTCCTTCCAGGTCGCCTGCACGGGGCACACCTTCACGCAGGGCGGGCGCTCGCACTGCTGGCACTGGACGGGCATGTAGAAGAATTCCTTCTCGGGGACCTTGGAGGGGTTGTAATAATGCGCCGCCTCCTCCAGGTCGACGCCGTGCTCCTTCTTCATCTGCAATACGCGGATCCAGTGGATCTGCGGATTGCGGGACGGGTTGTTCTCCTTCACGCAGCCGTAGACGCACCGGCGGCAGCCGATGCACCGGTGGAGGTCGAGGCCGTAGCCGTACAGCACGCCCTCGATCGGGGGGGTCACGGCCACCTTCACCCGCTTGCCGAATTGCGCCTCGTACTCCTTCTCCAGGCGGGCGACGACCCGCGCCTTGTCCCGGGCGGTCATCTCCCGGAAGTTCCTCCGGAGGAACGCCTCCCAGACGGCGGCGGACGCGTCCTTCCCCGGCAGCGCCAGCGCCCCGAGAACGGCGGCGGCCCCCTTCAGCATCCGGCGCCGGGACATCCTTAAGGCGCGGGGTTCGCGGTTCCGGTCGTTGGGCATGGTCACTTCCTGATATCGTCCGGGCGCACGGGCGGCGGCTCCGGGGGGATCGGCTTGTACGAGGGATCGTGAGGGTTGTGGCAATGGACGCACAGCATGTACTGCTTCTCTCCGTTCCACATCCCGGTCCGCTTGCCGTGCACGCCCACCCTCCAGTCGCGGAACTTGTCGCCGTGGCACTGCCCGCAGAGCAGGTAGGACTCCTCGAAGCGGATCTTCCGGCCGCTCACCAGGTGCAGCCGGTCCCGGTCGTTCGTATCGTGGCAGTCGAGGCACCAGCGCTGCCCCTGGGCGTGGTTCAGGACGATGTCGGTATGCTCGTCCTTGAGCTCCCGGCGCGTCGCGTTCGGCTTCATTTCCTTGTGGCAGTCGGAACAGGGGAAGATCCCCGGGGTGAAGGGAGGCGCGGGGACGGGGAACTGGGCGCCGGGCTGCGCGGCGGCGGCGACGCCTCCGGCCAGGCAGAGCGCGGCCACAGCGGCCGCCAGGATGCGCCCCGGTCGCACGCGGCTATTCCCGCATCCTCAGCCCGGTGGCTTCCAGGAAATCGAGGTACTCGTAGATGATCTCGAAGTGGCTCTCCTCCTCGACCGCCAGCAGGCGGAAGAACTTCTTCTCCTGCGGATTCGTGGCCGCCCTGGACATGCGCGAATACATCTCCCGCCCCTCGGCCTCGAACCCGAGCGCCTTCCGCATCGCTGCGGCCGCGTCGCCGGTGAGCATTTTCTCCTTCTTGATCCGGCCGTACTCCCGCTGGAAGAGGCGCATCCGCCCCTCGCTGTTCGCGGCGGAGACCTGCGGGAACTTCCCGTTGTTCTCCCCGAGCTTCCGGGCGATGTCCCGGATGTCCTCCATGTGCTTCCTTTCCATGTCGGCGAGGAGGGCGAAGAGGCTTTTCGCGAAGGGGTCGCCCGCCTTGGCGGAGGCCAGGTCGAAATACCGCATCCCCGTCTTCTCGAACCGGAGGGCGCGGGTCAGGGCGTTTGCGGCAGGGCTGTCCTTCGGGGCGGATTTTTCCGTTCCTTTCGCCATGGGGACCCTCGCGTGGTGGATTACCTACCATTTTAAACGCACGGCCGGGGCGCAACGAAAAAAATATGACGCAATCCGCGAGATCAGTCCTTCTTCCTCGGCCGGTCGCCCGCCTTCAGGATCTTTTTCCGCAGGCGGACGGAGGAGGGGGTGATCTCCACCAGCTCGTCCTCGTTGATGAACTCGAGCGCCGCCTCGAGGGAGAGGATCCGCGGCGGCACCAGCCGGAGCGCCTCGTCGGCCCCCGCGGCCCGGATGTTGGTCAGCTTCTTCTCCTTGGTGATGTTGACGTCGATGTCGACCGGGCGGGAATTCTCCCCCACGATCATCCCCTCGTACACCTGCTCCCCCTCGCCGATGAAGAAGGTCCCCCGGGACTGGAGGTGGAAGATGGCGTACGCCGTCGCCCGCCCGACGCGGTCGGCCACCAGCGCCCCGTTGATCCGCTCGGGGATCGGGCCGCCCCACGGATCGTGGCCGTCGAAGAGGTGGTTCAGAAGTCCCGTGCCGCGCGTCATCGTGAGGAAGTCCGATCGGAAGCCGATCAGGCCGCGGGAGGGGATGCGGTATTCCATCCGGACCCGCCCCTGTCCCGGATTGATCATCTTCGTCATCCGCGCGCGCCGCTCCCCCAGCGCCTGCGTCACCGCGCCGAGGTACGCGTCGGGGACGTCCACGAACAGCGCCTCCACCGGCTCCGTCAACACGCCGTCGACGGTCCTGGTGACCACCTCGGGCCGGGAGACGGAGAGCTCGAACCCCTCCCGCCGCATCATCTCGATGAGGATCGCCAGCTGCAGCTCCCCCCGCCCCATGACCGTGAAGGCGTCGGTCCCGGAGAAATCGATCCGCAGGGAGACGTTCCCGAGCAGCTCCTTCTCGAGGCGCGCGCGAAGCTGCCGCGACGTGACGAACCTCCCCTCCCGGCCAGCAAACGGGGAGCTGTTCACCGAGAAGACCATCGAAACGGTCGGCTCGTCCACCGCGATGCGCGGAAGCGGCGCCGGCGTCTCGGGGTCGGAGAGCGTGTCGCCGATCGTCACGTCCTCGATCCCGGCGACCGCCACGATGTCGCCCGCGGACGCCTCGGGGATCTCCATGCGGCTCAAACCCTCGTATCCGTACAGAAGCGCGACCTTCACCTTCTTCGCCCCGTCGCCGGCCCCGCACAGGGAGACGATCGACGCCGCGCGCAGCGTCCCCTCGAAGATCCGCCCGACGGCCAGCCGCCCGACGTAGTCGCTGTAGTCCAGGTTGGTGACGAGGAACTGCAGCGTCCCCGAAGGGTCGCCGGAGGGTGGCGGCACGTGGGAAAGGATCGCGTCGAAGAGCGGCTGCAGGTTCCGCCCGGGCCCTTCGCCGCGGAGCGCCGCGCTCCCCGCCCGCGCGTTGGCGAGCAGGATCGGGAAGTCGAGCTGCTCCTCCGTGGCGTCGAGGTCGATGAACAGGTCGTAGACCTCGTCGATCACCTCGTCGATCCTCGCATCCGGACGGTCGATCTTGTTCACGACGAGGATGACGGGGAGCGCCCGCTCGAGCGCCTTCTTCAGCACGAAGCGGGTCTGCGGCAGGGGGCCTTCGGAGGCGTCGACCAGCAGCAGCACGCCGTCCACCATCTTCAGCGTCCGCTCCACCTCGCCGCCGAAGTCCGCATGGCCGGGGGTGTCCACGATGTTGATCTTGACGCCCCGGTAGACCACGGCGGTGTTCTTCGCCATGATCGTGATCCCCTTCTCCCGCTCGAGGTCGATCGAGTCCATCACCCGGTCCACGACGGCCTGGTGCTCGCGGAAGATGCCGCTCTGCCGCAGCATCCCGTCGACGAGGGTGGTCTTTCCGTGGTCGACGTGCGCGACGATGGCGACGTTGCGGATGGGCGCGGCGGACGGGGTCAAGGCGTCCTCACGCGAAGGAGCGGGCGAAGAGCTCCCGGATCGCCTTCCGGCCGTTTTCCTCCAGGAAGCGGGTCCCCGTCCCCGTGAAGCGGGGATGGCCGATGCGGACCGCCTGCCCGCCTTCCGGGGCGGCCCACTTCTCGTCCTTCCAGGCGAACCAGGCGTCCTTCCTCTGGTCGAAGACGAAGATCGGCTTGTTGCACAGCTTGGCGAACTCCGCGCCCCAGCCGGTGCCTCCCTTGACGGTGCCGTCGGGGAGGATCTCTCCGACCACGTAGATTTCCTGGCCGGAGTTGACCTGGTACCAGATGGTCTGAAGCACCTTGCGGATCGCCGGCGCATCGGTGTAGGTGCGATTCAGGAGGCGTGACACATATGCGAGGCTCACGTCCCCCCGCTCCAGCTCCTCGCGGGACAGGACCCGGATCCCGCGGGAGCGGTCGATGCCCCGCCCTTCGTAAGTGAAATTGATCTCCTCGATCCCGTGCTTTTCCGCCTGGACGCCGAACTCCGCCTCGGCTCCGGGGGCACCACCGCTGTAGAGGATGAAATCCCCTTTCTTCGGCATCGTCGTCTCCTTCGGGAAGGTCTGCGAGTTGTACCAGCCACTATAGCACGGGTCCGGCCGCTCCTCCCCGCTCCCCGCCCGGGGTCCCGAGCACCTCGGCGATCTTGTCCTCCAGCTCCTGCCGCCGGAACGGCTTCCTCAGGAAGCCGCCGGCCCCGGTGGCGACCAGCTCGCCGATCCGTCCGGAAGCGTCGTACCCGCTGATGAGGATGGTGGGCACCCCCGGCGCGATCCGCCGCATCTCCGCCAGGGCTCCTTCCCCCGAGAGGCGGGGCATCACGAGATCCATCAGCACGAGATCGAGCGACCCGTGCCTCTGCCGGAACAGCTCCACCGCCTCCCGGCCGTCTCCCGCCTCCACGACCCCGTACCCGAGCGACTCGAGCATGGAGCGGACGACGACCCGCACATCGGGCTCGTCGTCCGCCAGGAGGATCTTCCCGGTGCCGGGGCGGGCGCCGCCGATCGGAACCGGGCGGATCGACCGGCGCCGCTCCACGCTCGCCGGGAGCAGGACCGTGAAGGTCGCGCCCATCCCCGGCCGCGAGACGGCGCGGATCTCCCCGTCGTGGTTCTCGACGATCCCGCGGATCGCCGCGAGCCCCATTCCCCGCCCGGCGCTCTTGGTCGAGAAGAACGGCTCGAAGATCCGGGGCAGCGTGTCCGCGTCGATCCCCGGCCCGTCGTCGGATACCTCGATGACGACCCGGCTTCCCTCCTCTTCGCGCCGCGCCCCGATCGAGATCCGTCCGCCGCCATGCATCGCCTCCACGGCGTTGAGGCACAACCCCGTCAGGACCTGCCGCATCTGCCGGGCGTCGGCGAACACGTGCGGCAGCCCCTCCTCTACCGAGACGGCCAGCTCGACGCCGGGGCGCAGCGACGCCTCCAGCGCGGAGACCGTCTCTCCGACGATCTCCTTGACCGGGATCACCGCAGGGGCGTATTTCCCCTGGCGGGCGTAGGCGAGAAGCTGATGGGTGAGCTCGACCGCCCGGTTCCCCATGCGCAGGATGACGTCGAGGTACGTCCTGGCCCGGGGATTCTCCACGACGACCATCGACAGCATCTCGACGGCCCCCTGGATCCCGGCGAGCAGGTTGTTGAATTCGTGGGCGACGCCGCCGGCGAGCATCCCGACCGTCGCCTGCTGGTGGTTCTCCCGCAGGATCCCCCCGGTCCGCGCCCGCTCCGAGACGTCCCGCGTCACGCGGAGCACCCCGCGCTCCTCCCCTGCCGCGCCGGGGGCGGCGGTCGCCAGCGATTCCGCCTCGAGGAACGTCCCGTCCGCCCTGCGCATCCGGCACAGGAGGGTGACTCCCGGCTTCCCTTCGGAGACCCGGCGGGTATCCGCGACGACCTTCTCCGCGTCTCCGGGATGGAGGAACGACTCGAGCGGAGCTCCGACCATCGACTCGGGCCGGATCCCCAGCAGAACCTGCGACGCCGGGCTCGCGTACAGGATGCGCCCCGAGGGGTCGTGCAGGGAGATGAGATCGGGCGAGCTCTCGGCGATGAACCGGTAGCGGGCCTCGGAGGCGCGAAGGCGATCCTCCGTCCGCCGGCGTTCCAGCGCGGCGGCGAGGACCGCCGCCGCGAGCTCCAGCGCCCGCAGCGCCTCGTCGCTCCATCGCCTCGGGGAGTCCTTCGCGTGGAGCGCGACGAACCCGAGCAGCTCGGTGCCGAATTTCAGGGGAAGCAGTAGCCCCGTGTCGTCGACGCGGACCGACCCGACCGACCGCAGGCGGTCGAGCAGACGGTCCATCGGCGCCCCCGCGACGTACGGGTCCGCATTCCCGGCGGTCGTCCCGGAACCGGCTACCGGGCGAAACCTCTCCCCCCGGCCGTCGTCGGCGACCACGAACAGGCGGCACTCGTCGGCCCCGGCGAGCGACCGGATCTCGCCGCAAACCTCCTCGAGGAGCTCGTCGAAGGACAGCCCCAGCGCGCAGATCCGCGCGATCCGTGGGACGTACGAAAGCGGCATGGTATCGCCCAACGATTCCCGCCTTGCTGTTTCGTCCAATTATATCCCCCCGGGCGGCAGGAGGCGCGCGGCATCCGCGTCCGCCAGGATCAGCAGCGTTCCCCGGGCCGGCGCGACCTGCCCGGCGGGGAATCCGGGGGCGCGCAGCGACGCGTCCCGCGCGGCGGCGGCCAGGTCCCGCAGCGCCTTCGCCTTCCGCTCCCCCTGCACGAGGAAGAGGATGCAGGCCGCGGCGTTGATGAGGGCCGGAGACATCGTCACTCGCGGAAGGGGGGGATCGCCGCCGATCGCGGGAAGCGCCAGCTCCTTTCCGGAAGCCCCCGGCGATCCGCCGGGGAACAGCGAGGCCGTGTGCCCGTCGGCGCCGAGCCCCAGGACGACCGCGTCGAGACGAGGGAGGCCGCGGGAACCCCCGGAAAACGCCTTCCGGAGCTCCGACTCGTACTTCGCCGCCGCGGCGGCGGGATCGGGAAGCGCGGTGTCCACCCAGTGGAAACGCTCCGGGGGGAACCGGACGGGATCGAGAAGCTCCTCGCGGATCATCCTCCGGTTGCTGCGCGGATCGTCCGCCGGGACGAACCGCTCGTCGACCTGCCAGAAGTGGACCGCTTCCCACGGGAACCCCGACCGGTACGGCTCCGACGAAAGCGCGCCGTAGGCCCGGCGAGGGGTCTCCCCGCCCGAAAGGGCGATGTGCACGGGCCCGGACGCCGCCCGGTCCCGGGCGATTCCCCACAGCCGCCCCGCGGCGGCGCGGGCGAGCTCCGCGGGTCCGGGAAGGACGTGGATCCGCTTCACAGGCTGCGCCAAGCGCGCCCCTCCTTCTCCGGCAGGGCGTCCGCCTCTACGGGGCCGCCGCTCCCGGCAGGGTAGAAGTACAGGTCGCGTCCCGGATTTTCGCTCCACCGGGACAGGAGCGGCTCCAGCAGCGCCCACGACACCTCGACGATGTCCTGACGGGGAAAGAGGGTGGCGTCCCCCAGCATCGCGTCGAGGAGCAGCCGCCCGTAGGCGGGCGGGCTCTTCGCCCCGAACGCCTGCTCGTAGGAGAAGCCGAGGTCCACCGGCCGTACGCAGACCGCCGGTCCGGGCTGCTTCGCGCCGAACCGCAGGAAGATCCCCTCCTCGGGCTGTAGGTTCATCACCAGGCGGTTCGACTCGAGCTGGCCGCACGCCGTCCCTTCGAACAGGCGGTACGGGGCCGGGCGAAACTGGATCGCGATCTCGGAGACGCGGCGGGCGAGCCGCTTCCCGGAGCGCAGGTAGAACGGCACCCCGCCCCACCGCCAGTTGTCGACGGTGAATCGGACGGCGACGTAGGTCTCCGTCAGCGACCCGGGCGGCACGTTCCGCTCCCCCCGGTAACCGTGGACCTCCCGGCCGCCGACCTTTCCCGCCGTGTACTGCCCGCGGACGCACGCTTCTCCGACCCGTTCCGCCGGGACCGGCTCGACCGAGCGGAGCAGCTTCAGCTTCTCGTCGCGCACGTCCTCGGGCGAAAGGGAGATCGGCGGCTCCATCGCGACCAGCGAGAGGAGCTGCAGCAGGTGGTTCTGGAGCATGTCGCGCGCCGCGCCCGCGCCGTCGTAGTAATCCCCGCGCTCCCGGACGCCGATGTCCTCGGCCATCGTGATCTGCACGTGGTCGACGTAGTTCCGGTTCCAGAGCGGCTCGAAGATCCCGTTGCCGAACCGGAAGACGAGCAGGTTCTGGACCGTCTCCTTTCCGAGGTAATGGTCGATCCGGAAGACCTGGTCCTCCCGGAAGACCCGGGACACTTCGCCGGAAAGCGCCCGCGCGCTCGCCAGGTCGCTGCCGAAGGGCTTCTCGATCACGACGCGGCGGTAGCCCGGCGCCGCCTCCCCGGGAACGGACAGCCCCGACGCGCCGATCCCGCGCAGGGCGCCGGCATACTGGGCCGGGGAAAGGGCGAGGTAGAAGAGGAGGTTTCCGGGGATCGCGCGCTCCGCGCACAGCCGCTCCGCGCGGTCCCGGATCGGGGCGAACCCTTTCGCATCGCGTATGTCCCCGGGCTGATAGGACAGCCGGCGGGAGAATACGGCCCATTCCGCGGGATCGAACGAGGCGCCGCCCTCCTCCCGCGCGGCCTCCTCGAGGGCGGAGCGGAACGCGTCGTCGTCGTAAGGCGTGCGGGACACGCCGAGGACGGCGAACCCGTCGGGAAGGAGCTTCTCCCGGTGGAGGGAAAACAGGGCGGGGACCAGCTTGCGCCTCGTCAGGTCGCCCGAGGCGCCGAAGATCACCAGGAGGCACGGCGCGGGAAGCGCGACGGGAACGTCCACGGCGACCCCTCCTTCCCGCGGGGCGTTCTTCTCAGGCGGCCCCTGCGGTTTCCAGCCGTTTCCCGACGGCGGCAAGCAGCTTCCGGTGCGAATCGAGGAAACTGGCCACCCCTTCCTCCTCGAGGCGGCCGCAAACGTCCTCGATGCCGGTCTCCATCAGGGAGTAGTCGTCGAGGACCGCCTTCGCGGCGGGGAACGATCCCGTCAGCGCGTCCGCCACCCTCCCGTGGTCCCGGAAGGCGTCCATCGTCTGTGGCGGCATCGTGTTCACGGTGTCCTTCCCGATGAGCTCCTCCACGTACTTCACATCCGGATACTTCGGGTTCTTCGTCCCGGTGCTCGCCCACAGGGGGCGCTGCGCCCGCGCCCCGCGCGCCGCGAGCGCCTGCCACCGGTCCGTCGCGACGATCTCGAGGAATTTCGCGTAGGCGGCCTGCGCGTTGGCGACCGCGAGCTTCCCGACCAGCGAGAGGGCCGTCTCCGCCCTCGGGGAGCCGGGCCACCGCTCCACCTCCTTGAGCAGGAGGGCGTCCACCGCCGTGTCGACGCGGGAGACGAAGAACGAGGCGACGGACGCCACGGTCCGCGGATCGCCGCCCGAAGACAGCAGCCGCTCCACGCCGCGGAGGTACGCCTCGGCGACCTCCGCGTACCGCTTCACGGAGAAGATCAGCGTCACGTTCACGGGGACGCCGGACGCGATCGTCTCCTCCACCGCGGGCAGACCCTCCCGCGTGCCGGGGATCTTGATCATCACGTTGGGCCGCCCCACCGCCCGGAACAGCTCGCGCGCCCGCCCGATGGACGCCTTCGCGTCGCGGGCGAGGTCGGGGTCCACCTCCAGCGACACGTAGCCGTCGTTGCCGCCCGTCGCGTCGTATACCGGGCGGATCACGTCGGCGGCGGAGCGGATGTCGTCGGTCACGATCCTCAGGTAAGCCTCCGGCACGGACGCCCCGGCCGCGGCCAGCTCCCGGATCTGCGCCTCGTACTCGGCCCCGGAGGACACCGCCTTCTCGAAGATGGTCGGGTTGGAGGTCACGCCCCGGATGCCGTCCTCCGCGATCGTGCGGGCGAGCTCGCCGGAGGAGATCATCCCCCGGTGGATGTAATCGAGCCAGGGGCTCTGCCCCGCCTCCCCGAGCGCGACCAGCGGGTTCTTCTTCATCTCTGCGCACCCCCCGATACCGCGGCAAGGACGGCCTTCGCCCGGTCTCGCACCGCCTCCGGCGTGATCCCCAATTCCAGGAAGACCCGCTCCGCGGGCGCGGACGCCCCGAACCGGTCGATCCCGACCGATGCGCCGCGGGAGCCGACGTACCGCTCCCAGCCGAAGGTTGCGGCGGCCTCGACGGAAACGCGCGCGGCCGTTTCCGGCGGGAGGACGGAGTCGCGGTAGGGCGCGTCCTGCTCCTCGAACCGCTCCAGGCAGGGCATGCTCACCACGCGGGCCGGGATCCCTTCCTCCGCCAGCAGCTTCCGCGCGGCCAGCGCCACGGAGACTTCCGAGCCGGTCGCCAGAAGGAGCACGGCGGGCCTCCCGCCGTCCGCCTCCGCCAGGACGTACGCCCCGCGCCGAGCCCCGTCGTCGCGGAACACCGCCTCCGGCGGCAGGACGGGGACCTTCTGCCGGGTCAGCGCGAGAATCGTGGGACCCTGCGTGCGCTCGAGCGCCATCCGCCACGCCGCCGCGGTCTCGTTCGCGTCGGCGGGCCGGACGACGTATAGGTTGGGCATCGCCCGCAGCGAGGCCAGATGCTCGATCGGCTGGTGCGTCGGCCCGTCCTCTCCCAGCCCGACGGAATCGTGCGTCAGCACGTAGATCACCCGGCACTTCATCAGCGCCGCGAGGCGGATGGAGGGGCGCATGTAATCCGAGAAGATCAGGAACGTGGCCCCGTAGGGGATCACCCCGCCGTGCCGCGCCATCCCGTTGAGGATCGCGCCCATCCCGTGCTCCCGCACGCCGAAGTGGAGGTTCCGCCCTCCCGGCGGCGCGTCGGGCAGAAACTCGCCCCCGCCCTTGATGAGCGTCTCCGTGGAAGGGGCCAGGTCGGCCGACCCTCCCGCCAGCTCCGGGATCTTCGGGGCGATGGCGTTGAGCACCTTGCCCGATGCGCTACGAGTGGCCATCGCGCCGTCGCCGGGGGAGAATGCCGGGATCCCGTCGCCCCACCCTTCCGGAATCTCCCCCCAGCTCCTGCGCTCCCATTCCATGGCGAGCTCCGGGTACGCCTTCGCGTACGCCGAGAAACGGAGGCGCCACTCCTGCTCCAGCCGGCGCCCCCGGTCCACCGCCTCGCGGAAATGGGCGCCCACGTCGTCCGGAACGAAGAAGGGGGGCGACGCCGGCCAGCCGAGGTTCTCCTTCGCCAGGGCGACCTCCGCATCCCCCAGCGGCGACCCGTGCGCCTCCGCGGTGTCCTGCCGGTTGGGGCTGCCGAATCCGATGGTCGTCCGCACGATCACCAGGGTGGGCCGCTCGCGCTGCGAGAACGCCGTCTCGATCGCCGCCGCCATCCCGTCGAGGTCGGTGTTCCCGTCCGCGACGTGCAGGACGTTCCAGCCGTACGCCCGGAACCGTGCCGCCGTGTCCTCGCGGAACGCGAGGTCCGTCGAGCCCTCGATCGTGATCCGGTTGTCGTCGTAGAAAGCCGTCAGGTTCGAGAGGCGATGCAGCCCCGCCAGCGACGCCGCCTCCGAGGCGACCCCCTCCATCAGGTCCCCGTCGGAGCACAGCGCCACGATCCGGTGCGACACGATCTCGTACCCCGGCCGGTTGAAGCGATGCGCCAGCAGGCGCGTGGCCATCGCCATCCCCACGGCGTTCCCGAGCCCCTGCCCCAGCGGTCCCGTCGTCACCTCGACCCCCGGGGCGTGGTCCGCCTCCGGGTGGCCGGGGGTCCGGCTCCCCCACTGGCGGAAGGCCTTCAGATCGTCCATGGAAAGGTCGTACCCCGTGAGGTGCAGCATGGAGTAGAGGAGCATGGAGGCGTGGCCGCAGGAGAGGATGAGCCGGTCGCGCCCCGCCCAGTCGGGATTCGCCGGGCTGTACCGCAGGTACCGGGTCCATAAAAGGTACGCAAGCGGCGCGAGCGCCATCGGCGTTCCCGGGTGGCCGGACTTCGCCTTCTGGACGGCCTCGGCCGACAGGAATCGGATCGTGTTGATGGCGCGCGTCGCAAGTTCCTTGTTCCCCACGGACTGCTCCCCTTTCATCCGGCGCGGAGTCGCTTTTTATGATGGCCTGCTGGGTACGGATCGTTCATTTTACCATCGTCGGCCCCGCCGCGTCTCCCGATCCTCACCCGGGAACCTTCCGCCCGATATACGAGCCGTAATCCGGGACGAGACGGTCGTATCCCTCGTCCATCAGGGGGGAGGAGATCATGAAGTCCGCGGACGCGCGGTTGCAGGCGATGGGGATGTTCCAGACGACCGCCATCCGCAGGAGCGCCTTCACGTCCGGATCGTGCGGCTGCGGCTGGAGAGGGTCCCAGAAAAAGATCAGGAAATCGATCTCGCCCGCCGCGATCCCGGCCCCGACCTGCTGGTCGCCGCCCAACGGCCCGCTCTGCAGCTTGACGACGTCGAATCCCAGCTCCCTTTCGAGGATCGCGCCGGTCGTTCCCGTCGCGTAGATCTTGTGGTGCGCGAGGAGGTCCCGGTTGTACCGGGCCCATTCGAGCAGGTCCCGCTTCTTGTTGTCGTGCGCGACCAGGGCGATCCTCTTGTCGCGCTCCATGGAGATCTTCCGGTCCGTCATATGCCTCCCTTCCGCCGCGTTCCGCTGCCGGTCGACCATTTTAACGCGGCCCGGCCCCGGTTATCCCCTCTTATCAGGAAAATCATCGATAAAGACACGATTTTTCGATAAACCGGCGGAGCGGGCTAAACATTCTCGCGGCGCTTCCGAAATAAGAGGAGGTAGCGCCTCGCATCCTGCGGCGGCAGGAAAAGGATGAGCCGAATGCGGAAGAAGGTCCTGGTCGTCGACGACTCCCACATGATCCGGCGGATCGTGGGCAAGATCCTCAAGGAAGACGGCTTCGAAGTGCTGACCGCCGAAAACGGCAGGATCGGGCTCGACCTCGCGAGGAAAAACCGGCCGGACCTGGTCATCATGGACGTCGAGATGCCGGAGATGAACGGCATCGACGCGACCATCATGATCCGCTCCGACGCGGCCACCTCCGATATCCCCGTGCTGATCTTCACCTCCCTCGGCGACGAGAAGGACATCCGGATGGCGAAAGAGGCGGGCGGCTCCGGCTTCCTGAACAAGCCGATCTCGAAGGAGGAATTGAGGGCCACCATCTTCTCCTTCCTGCCCCCGGACGCAAAGCTCACCCCATGAGCTGCTTCAAGGAATCGATGTTCGACACCTCCTTCGTGGAGGAGTTCGCCGCGTACCTGCGGAACGAGCACGGCATATCCGCATGGCTCGTGGACGGCGACGGCGAGGCCGTCCCCCTCCCCGGCACGGAGGCCTGCGGCCATTCCCATTCCCGGTTCTACCCGGTCGGAACGGAGGACGGCTCCGGCGGGATCGTGTGCTCGGCCGGCTCCGAGGAGGCCCTGCAACGGGCCGAACCCCATGTCCTGCTCGGCGTCCGGGGAATCGGCCACCTGCTGCAGAGGGACCTGGAGCTCCAGCAGACCGGCGACGAGATGCTGCAGCTCTCCGAGCAGATGACCTTCCTCTTCAAGCTCGCCCGGAAGACCATCGGCGTCAACGAGATCGAGGCGTTCTGCCAGGTGATCCTCGAGGAGATCGCCCCCGCCATCGAGGCGGACTACGGCATCGTCCATACCAAGAGCCGGTCGGACCAGGAAATCGACATCCTCCACGGCATCGGGGAGGAGGAGCTCCGGGCGCTGCGGGAGCGGGACAACCTGTCGGAGCGGATCCCCGGGCCGGACTCCACGGTCATCTCCACCCTGTCGGACGGGACCTCCGTCCTCTACTGCCCGATCAAGGAAAAGGACGGGCCGATCGGCTACATCGCCTTCTTCCGGAGCGCGGACCGGCGCTTCTTCACTTCGTACGAGAAGAAGTTCGTCAGCATCATCGAGCACATCATCTCCCCCACCGTGGAGACCATCCGGCTGTACGGCAGCCTCCGGGACCTCTACATCAACACGGTGAAGGCGCTGGCCGCCGCCATCGACGCGAAGGACCAGTACACCCACGGCCATTCGTTCCGGGTCGCCCGGTTCTCCAACGCGATCGGCAGGCGGCTCGGCGTATCCGAGAAGGCGCTGGACGACCTGGACATCGCGGCGTACATGCACGACCTCGGGAAGATCGGGGTGCCCGAATCGATCCTCGGCAAGCCCGGGAAGCTGACGGAGGCCGAGTACCTGGAGATCAAGAAGCACCCCATCCTGACGAACCGGATCCTCGAGCCGATCCACCTGCCGCCCGCGATCGTCGACGCGGCCGTCCAGCACCACGAGCGGGTGGACGGGCGCGGGTACCCGTTCGGCCTCAAGGGCGCGGAGATCTCGCTGTTCGGAAAGATCATCGCGGTGGCGGACGTGTTCGACGCGTTGACGTCGAAGCGCCCGTACCGCAACGCCATGACGGTGGAGAAGGCGCTCGGCCTCCTCTGCGAGGGGATCGGCAGCGAGTTCGACCTCGACGCGGTCCGGGCGATGCTCATGGCCCTCCGGAGCGAGGAAACCCTGAAGGACTGGCTCCGGACCATGCCGGATTTGAAGTTCGCCGACCTTCCCGGGCTGGCCCCGTTCCTGGAGGAACTGTCCGACGCCGTCGGCCCGGCCGCGCCGGCCGAAAACGCGCTGCCGGAGGGGGAAGAAGCGCTCGCCTGAATCGGGATTCCCGCCCTCCGTGCGTGGTAGTATGTGTAAAGATTCCCAAAATACCGCGCGGGAGGCCAGGCGCCATGCATCCGGACACGTTCGGTTCCCGTTCCCGCAAGACCGTCGGCGGCCGATCCTTCGAGATCTTCCGGCTGGAGGCGCTGGAAAAGCGCCGCGCGGGAAAGGTCTCCCGCCTCCCCTTCTCCATCAAGATCCTCCTCGAAAACCTGCTCCGGCACGAGGACGGCGTCACGGTGACGGCCGACGACATCCGCGCGATGGCGAACTGGTCTCCCAAGGGGGCGCCGGACCGGGAGATCGCCTATCGCCCGGCGCGCGTCCTGTTGCAGGACTTCACCGGAGTCCCGGCCCTCGTGGACCTGGCGGCGATGCGCGACGCGGCGAAAGCGCTGGGGAAGGACCCGAAGCGGATCAACCCGCTGATGCCGGCGGACCTGGTCATCGACCATTCCGTGCAGGTGGACCGGTTCGCCTCGATCCGCTCCTTCGCCGACAACGTGGCGCGCGAGTACGAGCGCAACGCGGAGCGGTACGCGTTCCTCCGGTGGGGGAAGGAGTCGTTCCGCAACTTCCGCGTCGTCCCTCCCGGCACGGGGATCTGCCACCAGGTGAACCTCGAGTATCTCGCTCCCGTGGTGTTCACGAAACGTGGCCGCGGGGCGGCGCAGGCGTTCCCCGACACCCTCGTGGGGACCGACTCCCACACGCCGATGATCAACGGGCTGGGCGTCGTGGGCTGGGGCGTGGGCGGGATCGAGGCGGAGGCGGCGATGCTCGGCCAGCCGATCTCGATGCTCGTCCCCGAGGTAGTGGGGTTCCGGCTCGCCGGGAAGCTCCCGGCGGGGGCCACCGCCACGGACCTCGTCCTGACGGTCACGCAGATGCTGCGGGCGAAGGGCGTTGTAGGCAAGTTCGTCGAGTTCTACGGGAAGGGGCTCTCTTCGCTCTCGGTGGCCGACCGGGCGACCATCTCGAACATGTCCCCGGAATACGGCGCCACGATCGGCTACTTCCCCGTGGACGACGAGACGCTCCGATATCTCCTCTTCACGGGGCGCGACAAGGCCCAGGTGAAGCTCGTGGAGGCGTACTGCAGGGAGCAGGGGCTCTTCCGGACCGACGCGACCCGCGATCCCGTCTTCTCCGACACCCTGTCGCTCGACCTCTCGAAGGTGGAGCCGTGCCTGGCGGGGCCGAGGCGCCCGCAGGACCGCGTCCGTCTCTCGGAGTCCAAGGCCGCGTTCCGGACCGCCCTCTCCGCGTGGGGGAAGGAGCCGCGCCCTTCGGAGGGCGAGGAAGGCGCCGACCGGTGGCTCGGGGAAGGAGGCGGCATCGCCGGAGAGGACCCCGCCGCGGGACGGCGGAAGTGGACGCCGGGGATGCGCACGCTGCGGCTGGACCAGGGCGTGTACGACCTGCACGACGGCGCGGTGGTCATCGCGTCCATCACCAGCTGCACGAACACCTCCAACCCCGCCGTGATGATCTGCGCCGGGCTCGTGGCGAAGAAGGCGGTGGAGCGGGGTTTGAAGACCCGCTCGTGGGTGAAGACCAGCCTCGCCCCGGGGTCGAAGGTGGTCACGCGGTACCTCGAGCGCGCGGGGCTGATGCCGTACCTCCAGGCGCTGGGGTTCCACCTCGCCGGGTACGGCTGCATGACGTGCATCGGGAACTCCGGCCCCCTCCCGGAGGCGGTCGCGGAGACGATCCGCAGGGGAAACCTGGTCGCCGCCTCGGTCCTTTCCGGGAACCGGAACTTCGAGGGACGGATCCACCCGCAGTGCCGGGCGAACTACCTCGCCTCCCCGCCGCTCGTGGTGGCGTACGCGCTGGCCGGGACCGTCGATTTCGACCCGTACAACGAGCCGCTTGGCGTGGACCGGAACGGGCAGCCGGTGTTCCTCTCCGACGTCTGGCCCGCGCCGGAGGAGGTCACGGAGCGGGTGCGCGCCTCGGTGGAGCCCGACATGTTCCGGAAGGAGTATTCCTCCGTGTTCGCGGGGGACGAGGCCTGGCGGAAGCTCCCCGTCCCGCGGTCCGAGTGCTTCCGGTGGGACCCCTCCTCCACCTACGTCAAGAATCCCCCGTTTTTCGAGGAGCTCGCCGCCGAGCCCGCCCCCCCCGGCGACATCCGGAACGCCCGCGTCCTGGCCGTGCTGGGAGACTCGGTGACCACCGACCACATCTCGCCCGCCGGCGACATCGCCGCGGACAGCCCCGCAGGCGCGTACCTGCAGTCCCACGGCGTCCCGAAGGAGGAGTTCAACTCCTACGGGAGTCGCCGCGGGAACCACGAAGTGATGATGCGCGGCACCTTCGCCAACATCCGCCTGAAGAACCACCTTGCCCCGGGCACGGAGGGCGGCTGGACGACCTTCCCCCCGGGCGGCGAGAGGATGACGATCTACGACGCCGCCATGCGGTACGCGTCCGACGGCGTCCCGCTGCTGATCCTCGCCGGGAAGGAGTACGGGTCGGGCTCCTCCCGCGACTGGGCGGCGAAGGGGCCGCGCCTGCTCGGGGTGCGCGCCGTCATCGCCGAAAGCTTCGAGCGGATCCACCGCAGCAACCTGGTGGGGATGGGGATCCTCCCGCTCCAGTTCGAGGAGGGGTCGAGCCGGGAGTCGCTGGGGCTCAACGGGACGGAAACCTACACCGTGGAAGGACTAGGGGCCGGGGTCGCCCCGAGGATGAAGGCGACGGTCCGGGTCTCGGGGAACGGTGAGGAGCGGACCTTCCCGGTCCTGGTGCGGATCGACACCCCGGCGGAGGCGCAGTATTACCTGCACGGGGGGATCCTGCAGTACGTGCTGCGCCGCCTGGCGGGAAGCTGATTTTTCCGCTGACAAGCGGTCCCCGAAGCACTATCTTGATGCGATGCGCTTCGGGGGAGACCTCACCGTGACCACGCTCCTCCGGTGGCTGGCCGCGGCCTGGATCGGAGGAGCGCTCCTGTCCGCTCCGCTTCCGGCGGCGGCCGCGGACGATTTCCGCGTCCTCGTGATCAACTCCTACCATCGGGGCTTCACCTGGTCCGACGCGGAGGAGACGGGCGTCACCGAGCGGCTCCGGGGTGTTCTCCCGACGGTCGACATCTCCGTCGAGTACCTCGACGCGAAGCGGTATCCCGACGAGCCCCACCAGCGGCTCCTGCGCGATTTCCTGATCCGGAAGTACGGACGGGAGCGGATCGACATGATCGTCGCCCTCGACAACCCGGCGATGGACATGCTCTCACGTCCCGCCGATGCGCCCTTTCCCGGAATCCCGGTCGTGTTCGCGGGGATCAGCGACTACGAGCAATACCTGCGGAACGGCCGCAAGGGAGTAACCGGCGTCGTCGAGCGGCACGACGTGAGGAACACGCTGGAAGCGGCGCTCTCGTTCCACCCGGGGACGAAGACGGTGCTGGTGGTCAACGACCACACAACCAGCGGCCTTTCGTCCCGGCGGGAGGCGGAAAAGCTGCTGCCGCATTTCGAAGGGCGCGTCGAGATCCGCTTCCTTCCCCCCAGCACCTTCGACGAGGCCCGCACCATCATCGGAGATCTGCCCCCGGATGCTCTCCTGCTGATCCAGTCCTTCGCCACCGACCGCGCCGGGAAGACGCTTTCGGGCGCCGACAGCACCCGGGTCTTCGCCGAAGCGGCGAAGGTCCCCGTTTACGTCCTGGTCGAGACCCGGCTCATCGGCGAGACCGTCGGCGGTTTCCTCCTGGACGGCAGACTGCACGGGCGGATGGCCGCCGACCTGGCGCTGAGGATCCTGCTGGGCATGGATCCCTCCTCCGTGCCGGTGGAAGAGATGCCGGCCTCCCGGCCCGTGTTCGACTACCGGCAGCTCAAGAGGTTCGGAATCCCGCTGGAAAAGCTTCCTCCCGGCACCGTTCTCGTCAACAGGCCGGAGACGGTCTTCGACACGCACCGGGAGTTCGCCGTTTCCACAATCGCGGCAGTGGCGTTCCTCGTCGGGATCGTGGCGCTCCTGGTTTTGGTCATTTTCCGGATCAAGCGGACCGAGGCCGGCCGGAAGCGGGCGGAGGAGGCGCTGCGCCTGACGCAGCATTGCGTCGACAAGGCGCCGGTGGCCTTCTGCACGGTGTCGGAGGACGGCCGCATCGAGTCTGTCAACGAGGCGATGTGCAGGAATCTCGGGTACACCGCGGAGGAGTTCTCCTCGATGACCGTCTTCGATTTCAACACCACGATCACGCCGGAATCGTTCCGGAGGCACCGGGAGGAAGTGTACGCCTCCGGCCTGCGGATGTTCGAGGCCGTCTACCGGCGGAAGGACGGGTCGACGTTCCCGGTGGAGGTCGCCACGAGCCACCTGGACTTCATGGGAAAGCGCATTCTCTATTCCTTCATCAAGGATGTCACCGAGCGCAAGACCGCGGAGCGGGAGCAGGCGGCCCTGAAGGAGCAGCTCTTCCAGTCGCAGAAGATGGAGACCGTGGGGCTGCTGGCGGGCGGCGTGGCGCACGACTTCAACAACCTCCTGACGCCGATCCTCGGATACAGCGAGCTGATGCTGCTCGGCCTCCCCGAAACGGATCCGAACCGGCAGAAGCTCGAGCAGATCCACCAGGCGGCGGATTTCGCCAGGAAGCTGACGATGCGGCTGCTCGCCTTCAGCCGGAAGCAGGTGCTCCGCCTGGAGGAGATCGACGTCGGGGACATCGTCCGCGGGCTGGAGCAGGTGCTCCGCCGGACGATCCGGGAAGACATCCGGGTCGCCGTCCTCACCGGGAAGTCGCCGGGCGTGGCGCGCGCGGACAGGGGGCAGATCGAGCAGGCGCTGCTGAACCTCGCGATCAACGCGCAGGACGCGATGCCGGACGGGGGGACGCTGACCATCGGAACGGAAAACGTCGATCTCGACGAAGCCGCCGCCGTCCATCCGGAAGTCGCCCCCGGCCCCTACGTGATGCTCTCGGTCGCCGATACCGGCGTGGGGATGGACGAGGAGGTCCGGGCGCACATCTTCGAGCCGTTCTTCACGACGAAGGGACCGGGGAAGGGAACGGGTCTGGGGCTGGCGACCGTATACGGGATCGTGAAGCAGCACGGGGGGCACATCCTCGTATCCTCGGAGAAAGGGGCCGGGAGCGTGTTCAACGTGCTCCTTCCCCGGGTGGAGCCGACACGGAAGGAGGCTCCTCCGGCGGACTCGGCCCCCGAGGCGGTCCCGGAACGGGTCGAGCGGGGCGGGGAGACCGTGATGGTGGCGGAGGATAACCCGGAGGTGCGGGCGCTCGCCTGCCGGATGCTGGAGAACCTCGGCTACCGGGTGCTGGCCGCGGAGAGCGCGGACGAATGCATAGCGATGGCCGCGGCGCACGAAGGGACCATCCACCTCCTTCTGACGGACGTGATCATGCCGGAAAGGAACGGGAAGGAGCTGTACGAACTGATGAAGCGCGACCGCCCGGGGCTGAAAAGCCTGTTCATGTCCGGCTACCCCGGCGAGGTGATCGGGCAACACGGGATCCTGGACGAAGGAGTCTTCTTCCTGCAGAAGCCTTTCACGAGCACCGCCCTCTCACAGCAGGTGCGGCGGGCCCTCGAATCGTAAAGCCGCACCGTTCTAACTCCTGAAAATCGCAGTTAAAGTTTGCCGACATTCGGCCGAAATATATATCGGGTGAGTTGTGGAGGCCTGACGTGATCAAAAAGATACTCATTATCGACGATTCCCCCGTCGCGCGGAAAATCCTGCGAAGCTGCATACCGGGGGATCGCGTCTTCGAAATATCCGAGGCCGGGGACGGCCAGACCGGCCTCCAGCGCTTCCTGGACGAAGTCCCCGACCTGACGTTCACCGACCTCACCATGCCGGTGATGGACGGCATCATGGCCCTGGAAAAGATGAAGAAAGCCCGGCCGGAAAGCGTGGTCGTCGTCTGCAGCGCCGATGTCCAGCCGAAGACGATCGAACGGATCATGGGCCTCGGGGCGTTCGACATGCTCCGGAAACCGCCAGCCAGGGAGGCGCTGGCGGACATCTTCTCCCGGGTTGAAGGCCACCTCCTGAGCGCGGGGAAGAGATGACGGCGAATCCCTGCGCCGAAATCCTCGGCGTCGACGAGCGGGACATCCTCCAGGAGATCATGAACATCGGCTTCGGCAGCGCGGCCGCCGATCTGGCCGGGGTCATCGACCTCCATGTCCAGCTTTCCGTCCCGCAGGTCCGGCTCCTGCCGGCGTCGGAGCTCCCCGGGTACATCGACCGGGAAGTGCCGGATCCCGGGGAGATCACCATCATCGAGCAGAACTTCTGGTCCCGGTTCAAGGGGACGGCGCTGCTGGTCTTCCCCTCCGGCGCCGGGAAGGCGCTGCTCGGGTTCCTGGGCGAGGTCGGCGAGCACGCCTTCGAGTCCGACCCGCTGCGGATCCTGGAGAAGGAAACGCTGATGGAGGTGGGAAACATCCTCGTCGGTGCCTGCGTCGGCAAGGTGGCGGAGCTCCTGGGCGACATCGTCACCTATTCCCCCCCGCGGGTCCTGAGCGGGAGCCTGGACGACGCCGCCCTGACCCGGAAGGTCAGCGACCCGGGCAACCACGTCATCGTCCTGCGGACGGCCTTCCATTTCGGGAACCGGGACGTGCAGGGACACCTGTTCCTCGTCGCCCGCCACGAATCGGTCACCTGGCTCCGGCGGGCGCTCCAGGGCTTCATGAGCCGCTACGCATGAATTTCGCCGGCGTCTGCGACATCCTGAACCTGGGGATCGTCATCCTGGACGCCGAATACCGCATCCGGTACTGGAACGACTGGATGGCGATGCACAGCGGCATCCCCCGGGAGGAGATGCTGGGCAGGGACCTTTTCGACGCCTACCCGGTCCTGGACACCCCGGCGATCCGCCGGAGCTTCAAGTCGGTGTTCACCTTCGGCAATTTCGGCTTCTTCTCCCAGAAGCTGCACGGACATCTCTTCCCGATCCGGACCACCGGCTCGTTCCAGGGCACGTTCGAGCACATGCAGCAGAGCTGCACCGTGTGCCCCCTGCGGGAAGGCGACGGCGCCGGGGTGACGCACGTCTGCATCACCGTGCAGGACGTAACCGAGGTGGCGGCGTACGAGAAGCTCCTCCTCGAGATGAATTTCCGCGACAGCCTCACCGGGGTCTACAACCGCAGGTATTTCACCAGCCGCCTCAAGGAGGAGTTCGAGCGCCACCGGCGGTACAAGAGGTCGATGTCGATGCTCATGATCGACATCGAC
>JBFLWB010000011.1:0-1622 GCA_040758155.1 Thermodesulfobacteriota bacterium | reverse complement strand
TGTTGGCGCCCCCCGGGCTTTCATTGCGTTTTTGTTCTTTGCTCTTTATCCAAATCCACCACTTCAAGTCGATCAACGACACGCACGGCCACCAGTGCGGGGACCACATCCTGAAATCGGTGGCGGGGACCATCCAGTCCGGGCTGCGGCGGGTGGATATCCTGGCGCGGTTCGGGGGGGAGGAATTCTGCGCGATCCTTCCGGAGACGGAATTCGAGCCCTCGATGATGCTCGGGGACCGGATCCGCGCCATGGTGGAATCGGCGGTCTATCCCTTCGAAGGGAAGGAGATCCGGGTGACGGTGAGCGTCGGCGTTCCAAAGGCCCCCGCCGCCGGGGACACCCCCGATTCCTTCCTGAAGAACGCGGACCAGGCCCTGTACGAGGCGAAGAGGTTCGGCCGCAACGCCGTCGTCGCCTACCCCTGAGAGGCGGGATCCCCGACCAGAAAGCCTCGCCGCCGGAGCGCCCGGCGGACCGCCGGCCCGTCGATCGTCGCGACCCGCAGATGGGCGTTCAGCGCCCCGGCCTCCCCCCGCGGGGAGATGACGCAGCTCCGGACGGCGATCCCCATCTCTCCCAGCATGCCGATCAGCTCCTCGAAACGGGACAGGCTCCGGGGAAAGGAGACGTCCACGCAGAAGCAGACCTCGTCGAGGTCGAGGACGTCGGCGAAGGCCTTCAGCAGGTCCGACTTCGTGATGATGCCGACGAGCCGGTCGCCGGAAAGGACGGGCAGCGCGCCGAACCGCTTCCGCGTGATGACGAGGAGCGCGTCCTCCACGGAGTCTTCCGGCGTGAGGGACCACACCGGGCTCCGCATGACCTCGCGGACCGCGCGGTTCCCGCCGGCAGCGCCGCCCGGGTCGATGGAGGCGTTCCGCAGGTCGGTGTCCGTGAGGATCCCCGCCAGCCGCTCCCCTTCCATCACCGGGAGGTGGTTGAACCCGTGCTCCCGCATGATCCGGGCCGCGTCCGACAGCGTGTCGTCCGCGGAGACCGTCTTCGGGTCCTTCGTCATCCGTTTCCCGACGAACATGGAAAGGCCCCCCGTTTCCTGCGTCGTTTTCGCCGGTTTACGGCCGCCGGGACAGATGCCGATTAATTTACCGCAACGGCACGGGCATTTCCATGCGCCGCAGGCGCCGGCGGAAACCTTTCCGGCGCCGTGTCCATCTATGGAGGCATAAAGGAAATCCGAAGGACGAAAGGAGAGTCGCAATGCGCACGGACGGAACGGTTCCCGCATGGATTTTCGGCTTGCTGCTCTTCGCGGGCATCGCCTTCGCCGCCCTTCCGGCGGCCGGGGCGGACTGCGGATGCCCCGGCATGAAGGGGCAGGACAACACGGCGGCGCCCGGAGGGCCAATGCACGGGCACGGGGCGATGCACGGGCAGGGGCACGGGCACGCGCACGGCGGGCACATGGGAGACCATCCGCAGGGAATGCGGGAAACGCTCGGGAAGCTGAGGGCGCTCGAGGCGAAGATGGAGGCGTCGAAGGGATCGGACGACGGCGCATTCCGGTCGGCCTCCCTGGAGCACGCGAAGCTGCTCGGCGACCTCCTGGAAAACCATCTGAAGCACATGGAAGGGATGCACCGCTGATAGAGCGGGGGGGG
>JBFLWB010000010.1 GCA_040758155.1 Thermodesulfobacteriota bacterium | reverse complement strand
GGGTGTGACCCGTCGGCCCGGGCACGGGTAGCGAATTGCACGAGCTCGGCATCGCCCACGACATCCTCGACATCGCGGTCGCCGAAGCGCAGCGCCACCAGGCGGGGAAGGTGACGGAGATCCGCCTGAGGATCGGCGTCCTGCGCGCCATCGAGCCGGACCACCTGACTTTCATGTTCGAACACATTGCGCGCGACACGCCGGCGGACGGCGCGAAGCTCTCGATCGAGGAAGTCCCCGTCCGGGTCGAGTGCGCCTCTTGCGGTATATCCGAAGCCCGTTCGTTCACATGGGAATGCCCCCGCTGCGGAGGGTTCGAGATCTCCGTGACGGGGGGAGACCTCCTCGAGATCACGTCCCTCGACGTCGAAGTGTAGCTTTCCCGCCTGTTAAAGTTTCGGGATTCCGCTCCGAAACGTAAGGAAGATCCCTTTTCCTGTCGCCGGGATCCGAGGGCGGATGCCTGCATGAGCGGAAAGAGCGCGTCTCCGGAATCGATTCCTGCCGTCCCGAAACATGCCATCGTCGTCGTGGATGACCGGAACGTGTTCGACGCGCTTTCCGGTGTCCTGCGATCGCTGGACTTCCGGGTCGACCACGCGCTGGAGCTGCGGGAAGCCGCCGAGCGGGTCCGGGGAGCGGATGTGCCGGTCGCCCTGATAGGCGGCCGGTCCGTGCGGTGCGAGGGGCCCGGAGGGGTGGATCTCCTGAAGGAGGCGCGGCCGGGTATCGCCTGCGTGTCGGTGACGTGGGGAGGGGAGGAGGATCCGGCCGCCGCTTCCCCCGGCGGCTGGGCCTACGACCGGATCCGGATGCCCGCGGACGCCATGGCGCTGCTGCCGGTCCTGGACCGCTGCATGGAGCGCGTCCGCCTGCAGAGGGAGCGGGACCGCGCCGCGGAGGAGCTGCGGCGCAGGAACGAGGAGATGGAGCGCCTCGACGCGCGGCTGAAGGCCATGGTCGATTCCGCCCGCACCTTCGCGGCGTGCCAGGAGTTCCGGAAGCTGAGCCGGCTGCTGCTCGAGCGGGTCGCCTTCCTCATGGCCGCGGAAGGGGGGAGCCTGTTCCTTTGCCAGGAGCAGGGGCTGGAGCTGGCCGCCACGCTGGATCCGGGGATGGCCCCGACCGTGCTCCCGTTCCCCCTGAGGGAGGGGAGCGTCTTCGACTACGCCTACAGGGAACGGCGGCCGGTCCTCGCGGAGGACATCCGGCAGGCGCCGGATTTCTCGCTGAGCGGACGGGACATGTACCGGGACGATTCGTTCATCGTCTTCCCCCTGATCGACGAGGCGCGCAATGTCGTGGGGCTATTGTCCCTCCACAACAAGATCACGCCCCCCTTCACCCACCAGGACCTCGAGCTGGGGCAGATCATGGTCTCGCTCGGCTCGGAGACGCTGCAGAAGCAGATGGCCGCGGAAGCGCTCCGGCAGAACCAGGAGCATCTCGCCCGGCTGGCCACGGCCGTGGAGCAGGCGGACGAGGACGTGATCATCACGGACAACAGCGGCACGATCGTCTACGTCAATCCCTCCTTCACGCGGATCACGGGGTATTTCCCCGAGGAGGCTGTCGGACGGACCCCGAAGCTCCTTTCGAGCGGAAAGCACGACGAAGCCTTCTACCGGGAGATGTGGGACACGCTCCGGAAGGGATCGACCTGGAAGGGGCGGCTGACCAACCGGCGGAAGGACGGGGCGCTGATCCTCCAGGCGTGCAGCATCACGCCGTTCCGCGATCCTTCGGGAAGCGTCTCCGGGTACGTCTCGGTCAACCGGGACATCACCCGGGAGGTCCAGGTCGAGGCGCGGATCGCCCAGACGCAGAAGCTGGAGGCCATCGGCACGCTCGCCGGAGGGATCGCCCACGACTTCAACAACATCCTCATGGCCATCCTCGGCTATTCCGGGCTCGCGCTGGCGCAGGTCCCGCCGGACTCTCCTCTCCGGGAGAAGCTCCAGAGCATCTACGTGGCGGGGAACCGGGCCTCCGAGCTGACCCGGCAGATCCTGGCCTTCAGCCGGCCGACGCTCCAGGTCCGCAGGATCGTCCGGGTGAAGCCCATCGCCTCGGAAGTCATGAAGCTCATGCGGGCGTCGCTCCCGTCGACGATCGAGATCCGGGAGTCGTTCCTCTCCGAGGCGTCCGTGCTGGCGGAGCCGGCCCAGATCCACCAGGTCCTGATGAACCTCTGCACCAACGCCGGGCTGGCCATGCGCAGCGCGGGGGGTGTCCTCGAGGTCGGGCTCGCGGACGTCGACCTGGACGCGGCGCTGCTGGCGCCGTACCCTGGCGCCGTGCCCGGCAGGTACATCGCGATGACCGTGCGGGACACTGGGGTGGGGATGGACCCGGGGATCCTCGACCGGATCTTCGACCCCTTCTTCACGACGCGTCCCACGGGGGAGGGGTCCGGGATGGGCCTTTCCGTGGTGCACGGGATCGTCCGGACCCATGGGGGGTTCGTCACGGTCCGCAGCGAGCCGGGGAACGGCTCGGAATTCTCCGTGTACCTTCCCGCCGTGGAGGAGGCGGCGCCGCCGGCGCCGGAAAGCGACCGGGCCGTCCCGCGGGGGACCGAGCGGATCCTTTTCGTGGACGACGAGAAGGTCCTGGTCGACATGGTGAAGGAGATGCTCGAGGGGCTGGGTTACCGGGTCACCGCCGTGGCGGACAGCCGGGAGGCGCTCGGCATGTTCCTCTCCGCACCCGAAGACTACGACATCGTGATCACCGACATCACGATGCCGGGCGTCACGGGGGACGCGCTGGTCCGGCTGTTCCTCCAGAAGCGGCCCGACCTCCCGATCGTCATCTGCACGGGATACAGCGAGCGGCTCTCCGAGGCCGAGGCGAAGCGGATCGGCGCCCGCGCGTTCCTTTACAAGCCGTTCTCCATGTCCGCCATCGCCGGGCTGGTCCGGTCCATCCTCGACGGCCGCGCTTCATGCTAAGTTAAGGGGAAACCGAAACGCCCCGTACGGGAGGATCCCCTTGCAGAGCGAAACCGTTCCGGCGGCCGGCACCGGGCTGCCGGAGCTCGACCGCGTCCTGACGGGCCTGCTGCCCGGCGACAACGTCGTCTGGCAGGTGGACGCCGTGGAAGACTACCTGCCGTTCGTCCGGCCCTTCGTGTCCGCCGCTTTGGCGCAGGGGCGCCGCCTTGTCTATTTCCGCTTCGCCCGCCATCCGGAGCTTGTCCCGGAGGGGATCGGGGCGCGGATCCACCGACTGAGCGCCGACGCGGGATTCGAGACCTTCACGGCCCGGATCCACCGGGCGATCGAGGAGGAGGGGCGGGGCGCCTGCTACGTCTTCGACTGCCTTTCGGACCTGGCGGCCGACTGGTACAGCGACCTGATGCTCGGCAACTTCTTCATGGTCACCTGCCCGTACCTGTACGAGCTGGAGACGTACACCTATTTCGCCCTGCTGCGGGACAGCCACTCCGTCACCTCCGTGTCCGCCATCCGGGAGACGACGCAGCTCCTGCTCGACGTGTTCCGCCGCGACGGGCTCCTGTACGTGCACCCGCTGAAGGTGGACGGCCGCCACTCCCCGACGATGTACCTCCCCCACGCCTGGAAGGAGGACGCCTTCCTCCCGCTGACGGAGAGCGCGTCGCTGTCCGACGTGCTGGCCGAGCGGGAGAAGCGGCGCGCGGACGCCGTCCCCCGGACGCTCGACATGTGGGACCGGCTCGGGGCGCAGCCGGAAGGGGGGGAGGAGTTCCTGTTCCCCCGATACCTTCGGATGATGGTGACGCGGGACGAGCGGCTGATCGGCCTCGCGACCCGGTGGCTCGACCTCTCCGACCTGCTCGCCATCCGCCGGCGGATGATCGGCACGGGGCTGATCGGGGGCAAGTCCGTCGGCATGCTCCTGGCGCGGGCGATCCTGACGAAGGCCGATCCCGCGTGGAAGGAGCGGCTCGAGACGCACGATTCCTTCTTCATCGGCTCCGACGTCTTCTACACCTTCCTCGTCCGCAACGGCTGCTGGCACGCCCGCAGGGAGCAGCGCAACCCCGACACGTTCCTGGTCGGCGCGGAGGCGGCCCGCGAGCGGGTCCGGACGGGCGCCTTCCCGAAGTTCATCGTGGAGCAGTTCGTGGCGATGCTCGAATATTTCGGCCAGTCGCCGATCATCGTCCGGTCGAGCAGCCTCCTGGAGGACAGCTTCGGCAACGCGTTCACGGGGAAGTACGAAAGCGTCTTCTGCCCGAACCAGGGCTCGCCGCAGGAGCGGCTCGATGCGTTCCTTTCGGCGGTGCGGACCGTATACGCGAGCACGATGAGCCGGGAGGCGCTGCTGTACCGGGCGCACCGGGGGCTCATCGACCGGGACGAGCAGATGGCGGTCCTGGTGCAGCGCGTGTCGGGCGGCCTGCACGGGGACCTGTTCTATCCGCAGGTCGCGGGGGTCGGGCTGTCGTACAACCCCTACGTCTGGAGCGAGCACATCGACCCCGCGGCGGGCGTGCTCCGCCTGGTGTTCGGCCTGGGGACCCGCGCGGTGGAACGGTCGGACGACGATTACACCCGGATGGTCGCGCTCAACGCGCCGCTGCGGCGGCCGGACACCGACCGGGACCGGGACGGAGGGAAGCACTCCCAGCGGAGGATGGACCTCCTCGATCTCTCCGCGAACCGGTTCGCGGCGATGCCGATCGACGAGGTGCTGCGGATGTCCCCGGACCTGCCGGTGGAGCTGTACGCGGCGCGCCGCGGCGCCCCCGGCCGGGACGGGTCCGACGCGCGGCGGGGACCCGAAGGGTGGATGGTCGCCTTCGACCGGCTGCTCTCGGACACGCCCTTCGTGCCGGAGATGCGCCGGATGCTCCAGGTCCTGCGGGACGCCTACGAATGCCCCGTGGACACGGAGTTCACGGCGAACTTCCTTCCCGACGGCCGGTGGAGGATCAACCTCGTCCAGTGCAGGCCGCTCCAGGTGAAGGAGGGGGGGAAGATCGTCGAGCCGCCGAAGAAGATCCCCCGGAAGTCGCTGGTGCTCGAGACCCGGGGCCCGATCATCGGGCGCAGCTCCCTGACGCGGATCCGCCGTGTGGTCTACGTGGATCCCGCGGGGTACGCGGCCGTGCCCGTGCGGGAGCGGGCCTCCGTCGCCCGGCTGGTGGGTCGCGTGCTCCACGCGCACGGCGAGGAAGGGCCGCCGGAGATCCTGCTGCTGGGGCCGGGGCGCTGGGGAACGAGCACCCCGTCGCTGGGCGTGCCGGTCTCCTTCGCGGAGATCGATACGGCGTCGGTGATCTGCGAGGTCGTCAGCGACGAGATGGAAGTGGTGCCCGACGTCTCCCTCGGGACCCATTTCTTCAACGACCTGGTGGAGGCCGACATGCTGTACATGGCGGTCCGGCCGGGGCGCGGGAAGGATTTCCTGAACCGGAAGTTCCTCGTGGAATCACGGAACCTCCTCCCCGACCTGCTGCCCGACGATGCGGAATGGGCCGGGGTCGTCCGCGTCGTCGACCCGTCCGACGACGGCGGGCTCCGCCTCTTCCTGAACGCCGATTCCTTCCGGCAGCGCGCCGTCTGCTACCTGGCTAACCCCGCTCCGGAAGGCGGTACCGCGTCGCACGCCCGAACCCGGACCTCCGGAGCGCCCCCAGCGCGGCAAGCCGGTTGAGCGTCTGCTTCGCCGTCTCCCGGGCGATCCCGAGCTCCGCCGCCGCCTTCCGGTTGGTCACCTCGCCGTCGCGCGCCGCGATCGCCAGGACCCCCATCTGGTTTTCCGAGAGCCGCGTTTCGTCGGGGAGCCGCCCGATCTCCTCCCGGGCCGACCGCTGCTGGACGATCAGGGAGTCGAGGAACGCCAGCAGCCAGGGGGAAATGTCGGGGCGAGGCTGGTTTCTGCTGGCCTGGCTCTTCCGGAGCGCGAGGTAGTACTCCGACCAGATGCCGAGGACGGCCTTCTCCAGGGAGGCGCAGCGCAGGTAGCCGTGCCCGCAGCGCAGCAGCAGGAGGTTCGTCAGCAGCCGCCCCATCCTCCGGTTGCCGTCCGAGAAAGGGCGGATCGCCAGGAACTCCAGGACATACGACGCGACGACGAGGAGCGGGTGGAACTCCCCGCCGCCGATCCGGGAGGAGAACCACGCGGTGAGGGTCTCCATCTGCGCCGGGACGAGCAGGGGAGCGGGCGCCCGAAGCGCCGGCGGTTCCATGTTCCAGCGGCGGGAGGCCGCCGCAGCGGTCTTGTACCTCCCCGCGTGGAGGCGCCCCGCGGGGCTGTTCCGGAAGATCGCCGCGTGCAGGGCGAGAAGCCTTCCCTCCGACGGCGGCATGCCCGCGTACCCGTCGAAGACGGAGCGAAGCGCCTCAGCATACCCCGCCTCCTCGGCGGGCGAGGCGCCCGCGGCGATCCGCGTCGACTCCGCGGCGGACTCCGCCGCCGTCGCGGCGAGGATCCGCCGCTCCAGCGGGGCGGCGGGCTTCGGGATCCCCTCCCACCATCCGCGGAACGACTCGATCTGCGCAACCCGGATGACCAGCGCGTGGGTGGCCGCGGCGGGGATCCCGCGCAGCCGCTGGTCGAATCGTTCCTGCATGGCGGGGCCTCCTTCCGGGTGATTATGCCCGATTATGCCCGATTCGGCAGCTTTTTGTTGACCGTGCCGGACGGGCGGGTAGATTGGGAGTGCGACGGCCGGGCCGTCGAGCAATAGCACCCTGTGCGAGGAGGAAGAAGATGCCCTTACTGGAGCGTGTCGAAGCGATCTACCAGGACGTGGTGAAGCGGAATCCCGGAGAGGCGGAGTTCCACCAGGCGGTGAAGGAAGTGCTCGAGTCGGTCGGGCCCGTGCTGGTGAAGTACCCCGAGTTCGCGGAGGCCAAGATCATCGAGCGGATCTGCGAGCCGGAGCGGCAGACGATCTTCCGGGTGCCCTGGCAGGACGACCGGGGGCAGGTGCAGATCAACCGCGGCTTCCGGGTGCAGTTCAACAGCGCGCTCGGCCCCTACAAGGGCGGCCTGCGGTTCCATCCCTCGGTGTACCTCGGCATCATCAAGTTCCTCGGCTTCGAGCAGATCTTCAAGAACTCCCTGACCGGCCTGCCGATCGGCGGCGCCAAGGGCGGCTCCGACTTCGACCCGAAGGGGAAGTCGGACGGCGAGGTGATGCGGTTCTGCCAGAGCTTCATGACGGAGCTGTGGCGGATCATCGGCGAGCACACCGACGTCCCCGCGGGCGACATCGGAGTGGGCGGCCGCGAGATCGGCTTCCTGTTCGGCCAGTACAAGCGGCTCACGAACAAGTTCGAGGCCGGCGTCCTCACGGGCAAGGGGCTGGTCTACGGCGGCAGCCAGGTCCGCACCGAGGCCACCGGGTACGGCTGCACCTACTTCGTCGAGGAGATGCTCAAGGCGAAGAGGAACGGCTTCAAGGGGAAGAAGGTCGTCGTCTCCGGGTCGGGCAACGTCGCCATCTACACGCTGGAGAAGGTCCACGAGCTCGGCGGCAAGGTCATCGCGATGAGCGACAGCAACGGGTACGTGGTCGACGAGAAGGGGTTCAACCTCGAGACGATCAAGACGCTCAAGGAAGTGGAGCGCCGCCGGATCAAGGACTACTGCGACTACCACAAGCACGCGAAGTACGTGCAGGGCGGGAACATCTGGGACATCCCGTGCGACGTGGCGATGCCCTCCGCCACCCAGAACGAGCTGACGGGGAAGGACGCCCGGAAGCTGGTGAAAGGCGGCTGCATCGCCGTCGGCGAGGGGGCGAACATGCCGACCACGCCGGAAGGAGTCCAGGTGTTCCAGAGCGCGGGCGTCCTCTTCGGGCCGGCCAAGGCGGCCAACGCGGGCGGCGTGGCGACCTCGGCGCTCGAGATGCAGCAGAACGCCGGGCGCGAGGCGTGGGGGTTCGAGGAGACCGACGGCAAGCTCCACCAGATCATGAAGAACATCTACACCCTCACCTCCGAGGCGGCGGAGGAGTTCGGCTCCCCCGGGAACCTCGTGGTGGGCGCCAACATCGGCGGGTTCATCAAGGTGGCCCGCGCGATGATCGCGCACGGCCTGGTGTAGCCCGGACGAAGGAAAGCGGTCTTTCCGGCAGGGGGGGAGGAGCGGCTCCTCCCCC
>JBFLWB010000009.1 GCA_040758155.1 Thermodesulfobacteriota bacterium | reverse complement strand
CAAAAGTGGGACAGACCTCATGTCTGTCCCTGATCTGCGGAAGTTCTCAGGAACGTCCCCGTTCTGCCCATCGGCGAAAGAGCATGGACCTCCCGGCGGCCTTTACCCAAAATGTGCTCCACCGAGATCTCGCGCGCAACGAGGGCGTCCGCGATCAGGGAACGGTGGCAGCGCCAGGGGACCGCCTCCGCGCACATCAGGGCGATCCGCCCCTCCTTTGCCGCATCCAGGAGACGCTCCACGCCGGAGGCGAATGCGTCCGTCTGCATGTAATCGGTGTACCCCCGGAACGATGCGTTGCGCCACCCGCCGTTGGGGGAGTCCGGGCGGGAGCGGCGGAGGCCTCCCAGCTCCGGCAGGTGGAGGTATCCGATGCCTGCCGCTTCCAGAGCGGCCGGCAGCGTCTCCCGGTTGAACTGGGGGTTATGCCGGGATCGGGGCACGGTCCGGACGTCGACGATCCGCAAGACGCCGTTCTCGAGAAGAAGGGATACAAATTCCCCAAGTTCCCGCGTCGAATGGCCGATCGTGACCACGGATACCGACGTTTCCTGCAGGCGATTCTTCATATTTCATCTTAAATTATGCGATCGGGACATTCATGACGTCTGTCCCGCTTTTGCGGAAGTTCTGCTGATTTCAGGAACGTCCCGGTTCTGCGGTGCATCCTCCAGTAATAAAGGTAGCGATCGATGGCGCCTCAATCGAAATCCAGAACGCTCCGGACGAGAACCGAGCCGGACGCCCGGAAGGACGCCGACGCATGGTTCCGGGGGGACGACCTGCGGACCGAGGTTTTCCTGTTACGGTACGCGCTCCGCGCCCTGGACGGGAGCTGGATCGAGACCACCCCGGAACGGATGTGGGACCGGGTGGCCGCGACGATCGCCCGACCGGAGAAGGACGGCGCGGAATGGCGCCGGAAATTCCGGATGCTGCTCGAGGATTTCCGGTTCGTCCCCGCCGGGCGCATCCTCTTCGGCGCGGGGAATCCGAGGGCGGCGACCCTGTTCAACTGCTACTTCATCCCGGTGCGGAAGGACTCCGTGGACGGGATCACCCGGTGGATCCGCGAGGCGTCGAGCACTTACGCCCTGGGAGGCGGGGTTGGCACGAACATCGACGTGCTCCGTCCCCGGGGGGCGCGCGTCCGCAACGCCGGCATCGAGAGCTCCGGGTCCGTGAGCTTCATGGAGGCGTTCTCGGCGGTCACCGGGGTGATGGGCGGCTCGCGGGGCCGCCGCGGCGCGCTGATGATCACCACCCGGATCGACCATCCGGACATCCGGGAGTTCCTGTCCGTTAAATGCGATCCCGGGCGGCGGCAGGTCCGCAACGCGAATATCTCCGTCCGGATCACCGACGCGTTCATGCGGGCGCTGGAGGAAGGAGGGGAGGTCCGACTGTGGTTCCGGACCCCGCACGAAACGATCGGGAGGGATGTACCCGCCCGCGAGATCTGGGAGAAGCTCCTCGAATCCGCGTGGGCAAGCGCGGAGCCCGGGGTCCTCTTCTGGGACACGATGGTCCGCGAGTCCACGACCGAGTACAACGGCATGTCGATCGAAGGGGTGAACGTCTGCGGCGAGATCCCCCTGGAGCCTTACGGCGCCTGCAACCTGGGCAGCATCAATCTCGCGGCGTTCGTCAGGGATCCCTTCGGCGAGCGGGCGGACCTCGATTGGGACGGGATCGCGGATACCGTGCGGATGGCGGTGCGTTTCCTGGACAACGCGATCGAAGTCGGCGCTCCCAGGCACGCCCTGAAAGACCAGCGGCTGGCTTCGGTGCGTTCCCGGCGCGTCGGTCTGGGCATCATGGGTGCCGCGGATTGCCTGGCCATGCTCGGGCTGGTCTACGGTTCCGAGGCGGCCCTTTCGCTGCTGGAGCGCCTCATGGGCGTCCTGCGCGACGCGGCGTATGAAGAGAGCATCCGGCTGGCGGAGGAAAAGGGCGCATTTCCCGCCTTCGACCGGGAGCGGCACCTGAAGAGCCCGTTCATCCGTCGGCTGCCCGAAGCGATCCGGGAAGGGATCCGCGCGAAGGGGCTCCGCAATTGCGCCCTGCTCGCGGTCGCGCCGACCGGCACCATCTCCTGTCTCGCAGGCGTCTCCAGCGGGATCGAGCCGATCTTCTCCCACTCCTATCTGCGCCACGTGGCCGGCCAGGCGTTCCGGGTCAGGCACCCCCTCGTCTCCAGCTTCCGCGAGCGCCACGGAACGGCAGCGCCGCTTCCGGAGACGCTCGTCACCGCGCACCGGATCGATCCCGACACTCGTGTTCGGCTCCAGGCACGGGTTCAGCGGTACGTGGACCAGAGCATCTCCTCGACGGTCAACCTGCCGGCGGAGACGCCTCTGCAGAAGATCGAGGAGCTCTACCGGACGGCGTGGGAATCCGGGTGCAAGGGGATCACGGTCTTCCGGGAGGGAAGCCGCGCATCGGTGCTCGAAACCGGGGAGCGCGAAGGGGTCTATCGCGCTGAGGCAGGGTCCCCCGTGGGCGTGTGCACGTTCTGCGAGGAGCCGCGCCCGTCATCCTGAAGACTCGCCCGCAGGGTGTTCCTCACGGGCTGGAGATGGGTCCGGTAATCGATACCGATTATTGTTGACAACCCCTCGCGGCTCCGGTACCTTGATTTGCGTAAAGGGGAGTAGCAACCGGCCGACCAGCGCGGCCGGCCCGCGTCCGACATTACGGCGGGAATGACCGCCCGGGCGCGGCTCCTTGGAAGCAAGGACCTGCCAGACCTTTACTCACAGCATGGACCATCATGCCGCGGGTAAAGGTTCTTTTTTTATCTGCCGCGGCGATACCTTGAAGGAGGCGACATGATCGACCTGGGTTGGCTGGGGCAGATTGCGTTCACGTGGGAGTTCTTCGTGGCGGTGATGAGCATCGTGCTCATCGACCTGGTGCTGGCCGGCGACAACGCCGTGGTCATCGCCATGGCGGTAAAGAACCTGCAAGGCAAGGAACGCCGGTTGGGGATCATCCTCGGGTCCGGCGGGGCGGTCCTCATCCGGGTGGCATGCACCTTCCTGGTGGCCCAGCTCCTGAACATGTCCTTCGTCAAGCTGGTCGGCGGCGCCGTCGTCATCTGGATCGCCGTCAAGCTGCTCACGGAAGGCACGAAAGACGAATCGCACACCAAGGCGGCCACCTCGATCTGGCAGGCGCTCTGGATCATCATCGTCGCCGACCTGAGCATGGGGATCGACAACATGCTGGCCGTCGGCGCGGCCAGCCACGGGAACCTGTTCCTGCTCCTGTTCGGGCTGCTCCTCTCCATCCCGATGGTGGTGTTCCTGAGCACCTGGCTCTCCGCCGTCATGGACCGCTACCCGGTCATCCTGTGGATCGGCGCGGCGGTGCTGGGCAAGGTGGGCGGCCAGATGATGATCACCGACCCGTGGGTGAAGGGGCTGATCGACCCGCCGAAGTGGGCCGAATACGCCTCCATGGCGTTCTTCGTCGCTTTCGTGGTCCTCCTGAGCAAGTGGATCGTCGCCAACCGCAGGAGCAAGGCGGCGCCGGAGGCGCAGCCGGTCCTGGCGGAGGAGTGATCGTGCGGGGAACCGGGACGCCGTCCCGGTTCCCCGATTCCGTTTGCGCTCCCGCCGCAATTCTCCGGCGAAATTCTCCCTCATCCCGGAAACCACCTGAATCGCTGCAGAATCATATTATTAATAATATCTCTCTTTATGTCGCACTCGAAGCGGATGCGGGAGGCCCGGGGTGGCGGCGGAACTTCGGAAATCGGGCATCGGCGTCGTGGGCGATCTCCCCTGGGGATCCCATTTCTGTCACTTCTACGCGACGCGGGAAGATCTGCTCGACATCCTGATCCCATGGTTCCGGGCGGGGTTGGAGGCGAACGAGTACTGCATCTGGGTGGTTTTCGATCCCCTGAACGCGGATGAAGCGAAAGAGGCATTGATGGCCGGCGTACCCGGGGCGGACCGGCACCTGGCCGACGGGAACATCGAAATCCTTCCCCATGCGCAGTGGTACCTCCGGGACGGCGCGTTCGACCTGCGACGCGTCATCGACGGTTGGATGGACAGGCTGGAGCGGGCGCGCGCGAAAGGATACGACGGGCTGCGGGTGAACGGGAACGAAGCGTGGCTCACGGAGCGGGACTGGAAGGATTTCGCGGGATACGAGGACGCGCTGAACCGGATGCTCGACGGCCGGAACATCCTCGTCATGTGCAGCTACCTTTTGGATGTGACCATGGCCGCCGGGCTGTTCGACGTCGCCCGCTCCCACCGGTTCGCCGTCGCAAGGAGGCGCGGGGCGTGGGAGGTCGTCGAGCCACTGAAGCTCGCGGCGGTCGACGATGCGCTGAAGAAATCGGAAGGGAGGCTTCGCACGATCTTATCCGCGATGACGGATGTCATCCTGGTGCTGGACGCGGAAGGCCGCTATGTCGAGATCGCGCCGACCGACCCCCTGAACCTGTACCGCCCCTCCGAACAGTTGATCGGAAAGAGGATCCACGACGTCTTGCCCGGGAAGGACGCGGATGCGATCTTCCGCCGGATCGGGCTCGCGCTCGAAACCCGACGGACGCATCACTTCGAGTACAAGATGGATATCGGATCGAGGGAGGTGTGGTTCGAGGGCAGGATCTCGCCGCTGACGGAAAACACGGTGTTCTGGATCGCGCACGACATCACGGAGCACAAGCGCGCGGAAGAGGACCTGAGGAAGCAGAAGGAGATCCTGCAGAACATCTTCGATCATCTCCCGGTCATGATCAACTTCATCGGCGGCGACGGCCGCATCCGGCTGGTCAACCGTGAGTGGGAGCGCACGCTGGGGTGGTCCATCGAAGAGGTCCGGGAGAACGGCATCGACATCCTCGCCGAGTGCTATCCGGATCCGCAGGCCTACCGGGAGGTCATGGATTTCATCGGGACGTCGAACGCGCGGTGGGCGCCTTTCAGGATGCGGGTGAGGGACGGAAGGGTGCTCGACACGATGTGGGCCGCCGTTCGCCTTTCCGACGGGACGGCGATCGGCATCGGGCAGGACGTCACCGGGCGGAAGATGCTGGAAGAGCAGTTCCGGCAGTCGCAGAAAATGGAAGCCGTCGGGCAGCTCGCGGGCGGGATCGCGCACGACCTGAACAACCTCCTCACCGCGATCGAGGGATACGGCGAGCTGGCCATCTCCCAGCTTCAGGCCGGGGATCCCCTGATGGACGACATCGAGCAGATCATGAAAGCCGGCGACCGGGCGGCCGACCTCACGCGCCAGCTTCTCGCCTTCAGCCGAAAACAGATCCTCCAGCCGAGAGTGCTCGACCTGAACTCCGTCGTCCGGGAAATGGAGAGCATGCTCCGGCGGGTCATCGGGGAGAATATCGAGCTGCGGGTCCTGCCGGATCCCGGCCTCGGAAACGTGATGGCCGACCCCGGCCAGATCGGGCAGGTCCTCATGAACCTGGCGGTCAACGCCCGGGACGCGATGCCCGGCGGGGGCACGCTGGTAATCGAGACCCGGAACGTCCTGCTCGACGAGGAATACGCCGGCCGGCACGTCGCGATCTCCCCCGGCTCCTACGTGATGGTCGCCGTGACCGATACCGGCGTCGGCATGGACGAGCGGACGCAGGCGCGCATCTTCGAACCGTTCTTCACGACGAAGGAGGCGGGCAAGGGGACGGGCCTCGGACTCTCGACCGTCTACGGGATCGTGAAGCAGTCCGGCGGGAGCATCTGGGTATACAGCGAGGTCAGCAAGGGGACCGCCTTCAA